>DATGHL010000041.1 GCA_035308025.1 Candidatus Binataceae bacterium | reverse complement strand
ATTGATGGGCAGGAACTTGCCGCCCGGGATGGTGTTGGGCAGCGTGTCCCAGTATTCGTCGATCTCGGTGTTCTGGTAGGCCTGGAGCTTCAACTGGCCCGACGAAATCCCTGGACTGCCCGGGCGGGCGTCGGCGGTGTTGATCGAGATTTGGTTGTTCGAGCTCGCCGGCCACCACCAGCTCGCCAGGAAACCGCCCGAGGCTTCGCTCCGGGTCAGCGAAATCACGTCGCCCGCCGCCACGGCGGGCGCATTGCCGACTGTCTCAAACCACGGCAAGCCATTCCATCCGCTCATCTGTGAGCTGGCGATGTTGCCGGTGACTCCGGCCGATTGTCCGGTCAGCACTTCGAAGGCGGCATTGGCCCAGAAATTATCGGCGTAAGCCGGCCAAGTGCCGCTGTTGTTGAAGCCGAGAGCGCCGGCGGCGCCGACGCTCACCAGCGCACGGTCAATAATCGGCTCGAAACCCGGATTCAGCACAATATTCGACTGGTACTGCTCGGCCCCGTAGTAGGTCCACGGCGACAGATTGACGCCGATCCGCGGCAGATTCGAGATTCTTGCGGATGAGCTGATGGTCAGAGTTGCCGGAGTTCCACCGCGTATAGATGCGCTCGGCGCCGCCGACTGCCGTGCTCGGGCCGTGCCGAGACGCGCGAGCGTTAAGAGGGCCGTGACAGCTAAGGCTGTCGGCGTTCGGAAATTTCCCCAATGCCGCATTCTAACTCCCCCAATCGTCTGCTGAAAATTTGTGCGAGATGTCGTATGTTGTGATTCAGATCGTATTTCTCCAGAACCCGCTGACGTCCGGCGGCGCCGAAACGGCGACGCAGTTCCGGATCACGCAGCAGGCGCTCAAGCGCCGCGGTCAAGGCCTGAACATCCGACGGCATCACGAGAATGCCGTCACGTTCACTGACGATGAGCTCGGGAATCCCGGCGACGAAGGTGCTGACACAGGGAATCGCCATCGCCATCGCCTCCATCAGCACCACTGGAATGCCCTCGGCAAAGCTGGCGAGGGCGAAGAGGTCAGCGGTCCGATAGAGTTGTCGGACCTGGTCCTGGTTGAGCGCGCCGGCGAAGATCACCTGCTCGCCCAGACCGGCGGCGGCGACGGCGCGCTCGAGGCTTGCGCGATCGGGGCCCTCGCCGACCAGGCGCAGCCGCACTGCGTGGCCGCGGCGTACCAGCTCGGCGAAAGCCGCCAGCAGAATGTGTTGCCCTTTGGCGGGGACCAGACGCCCGACGCAAAGAATCTCGCAGCGCTCGGCGGTCTCGCGGCTGACGGGGGTAAAGAACTCCGGATTTACCCCCAGCGGCACCACCTCGAGTTTGTCCCAATGTTCGAACGGCGCCAGTTTCATCAGTTGACTGCGGGCAAAATAGCCGATGCAACAAATCAGCGAGGCCGCGGCGATTTTCTCTTTCAAGAGCGTCCCGGCGGTGTCGTAAAACTCGTCCGGACCATGCACCGTGAGCGAAAACTTGATGGGAAAAATGCGCGCGGCGATGAGTGCGACGGTCGCCGCGGCGTTGGCGAAATGAACATGCAGATGGCGCAGCTCCTCGGCTTCCATCCAGCGACCGATCATCACGGCCTCGACGAAGTAGAAGAACCCGAAGAGTATCCGGCGCAAGTCCAGGCCGCCGAGCGCGAGCGCGAAGCGCAACCCGCTCAGATAGGTCCCTGGGGTTCGCATCAAGGTCATGAGATGGGAACGCGCAATTTGATTCAAGCTTGCGCTTTTGACATAAAAGGTCGCGGCCGCCTCCTCCCGCTCCTCGACCGTCATCCGGGCGAGCGGCTGCTTCGGCGGATTGATTGAGGCGATTTTGACGTGAAAGTCCATACGTCGCAGTGCGGCTGCCTCCCGCAAGATGAAAGTGTGGGAGACTGCCGGATATTCGCTGACTAAATAGGCTATCCGCATAAACCAGGCGACCGGTTGCTGAACTTAGCGCCAAATATGAACACAGCGGGGCGTGCGAGTGCAAGTCAGAAAGAAGATATTTGTTTATCGATTTTTGTGTTATAACCTCTAAAAGAATTGTTAGACATGTAATAATTTCAATTCCTATAGAAGTAGATAGATTTACATCTCATTACATAGGCTTAATTAGTTTTAGTTTGACTCCGATCCTTGAGCCGCACTGAGATTCACTTAATCGGACGGGATTAGATTTGATGAACGATTGGTTGATCGCGATTGAAAGGTCAGATTGCAGTTAAGTCCGACCGCAGGCTGGATGCGATGTTTCGATAAGGCTTTTTGACGATTGCGACCACCCGTTCCTCAGGGAAGCTGGGCACAGGTCAGGCCAGCGCATTCTGCATGGCGTCTACGGGAAGGATCCTGCGCTCCTTCCGCTGGCCCGCCCCGGCGCTTAGCATGACAAGATAGCCTAAGGCTACTCTAAGTAGCGAGACGATTATGCGGGAGTGCGCAACGGCGGATACGAGAATGACAGAAGGGTCTGGGCGCCAGTGGCAGTAGCAAACTCATTCTGAGCGAGTCCGCGGAGTGAAGATAGTAGAATCTGCTTATGCCCCACTGGCGCAAAGGATTCGCCGGCAAATCCTGCGGTCGGACTGGCGGTTTGCGTTATGGGCGTTGTAGGCGTAGCGCTCGAGCTGTACTATCGCCGGTGATTTTCCCGCTGTTGACGCTGCTGCTGACGACGATTTCAGGGCACGGACAGACCGCGCGGGTCGGCGCCTCGCGCAGCGGTCGCGGCCAGCGGATCACACTCAGCCAATTGCGCCAGGAGATCGCGGCGACAATCGCGGCCGTGCAGGTCCCCGGCGCGGGTGTGGCGCTGGTCGATCGCGAGGGCGTCATCTGGAGCGGCGGGGTTGGCGTCGCGGATGCGGCGAGCGGGCGGGCGGTCACGGCAGATACTTTCTTTCGGGTCGGTTCAATCGAAAAGAGCCTGATCGCGGCCGCGATAATGCAATTGCAGGAGCGGGGGGAAATCCGGCTGGACGACGCCGCGTCACGGCTGGCGCCCGAGCTCGGGCTGGAAAATCCGTGGGCGGCGCAGGCGCCGGTAACGGTTGCGGAACTGCTCGAGCATACGGCCGGCTTGCGCGACTGCACCCCGGCCCAGTTCTTCAACTTCGACACGCGTGGAGCGGCTTTGTCCGCGGTCGAATTCTACGATCGCTTTCCCGAGCTTCGCCGCTCATGGTGGCGGCCGGGCGAGTTTTTCTCATACTCAAATCCCGGCTACGTGGCGGCCGGATATCTGATTCAAAAGGTCAGCGGCCTGCCCTACGACGAGTATCTGCGGCGCGAACTGCTGATGCCGCTCGGCATGAACGAAACCGCCGACACGCTGACGCCGAGTATCGCGGCGCGAATGGCGGTGGGTTATGTTCGCGCCGGGCACCGGGCGGTGGCCTACCAGCCGGTCTATCCCGCGGCGGCGACCGCACTGATCTCGTCGCCGGCGGAGATGGCGCGATTCGTCCGCATGTTGCTCGACGGCGGGACTCTCGACGGCCGAAAAATCCTCAGCCCGGAGTCCGTCGCGCAGATGCAAACCCCGCACAGCTCAGCCATGGCGCGCGCCGGCGAGGAGTTCGGCTATGCGCTGGGGATGGGCGCGGAACTCGATCGCGGCCGCCGCGTCTATAACAACGAGGGCGGGATCGAGGGCTACCTGTCGGCCTACGAATACGTGCCTTCGGCCGGAGTTGGGTACTTCTTCGCGATCAACGGCCAAGACGCTGGGGCCTATCGCGCGATGACGGCGCTGCGCCGGTTGCTGATGGATTATCTCCTGCAGGGTCTCCCGGAGGACTCGCCACCGGCCGCACGTCCCGCCCTCAAGCTCGACGGCGTTGAGCGCTTCACGGGCCGCTACGAGCTGGTGACGCCGGGGCAGGCCGCGCTCCCGATGCTCGACGCGATCTACGGCGCGGTCAGCGTCTATCAACACGAGGGCAGGCTTTACCAGCGATCGGTGGGAAAGCCGGCGCAGCTCCTGATTCCGCTGGCCGAGGGGCAGTTCCGTTTGGCCGACGAAGAGACGCCGTCTATCTTCTTCTTCGCGGGTGCCGGCGGCGCGCGGATGGTGCAGTCCGAGGGCGCCGGCTACCGCAGAACGACCAGCGCGTGGCCGCTCATCCGACTGTGGCTGGTGCGCGGGGCGCTGGTCGTGATCCTGACGGCGCCGCCGGCGGCGCTGTTGTGGCTGGCCGCCGCGCTCTTCACCGGCGGCCTGGGCCGGGGCTACGAGCTGGTGGGCCTGGCGCTGGCGCCGGCGGCCGGCTGCCTGCTCGTCTGCAATAAGATCGCGGCGTCGGGTGGTTCTCGAGTGGCCTACTTCAATGCGCGCACGCTCGCCTTCTTCGTCGGCGGCTGGGCCTCCGCGATGCTCTCGGCGGGCGGGTTTGTGCTCGCGCTGATCATGCTGCGCGTGCGCGCGAGCGCGACCTCGGGACGAATTTATTGGACGACGGTGGCGACAACGTTCGCTTTGATGACAGCCTATCTGGCCAGTTGGGGCGTGATCGGCTACAAGTTCTGGGTCGGTTAACAATTCAGCGATCAGCTTGACCGTCGCGCCGCGCACGAAAATACTAGGGAGCGGCCAGGTTACGAAATCCCAACTCGAATCGAGGCACAGAAAATGGCGCAAGTCGAGGAAAAAATCCGCAAGCTTAAATATCCCGGAGCGATCGACGCCGACGGCCACATCCTGGAGGCCGCGAACTGCTGGGAGGAATACTGCGAGGCGAAATATCGCGAGAAGGCTGTACGGCTCAAGGTCGACGAGGCCGGGCTCGAGTATCTGGAAGTCAACGGCGAACCCTCGCGGGTGAGCCGCGGCGGGGCCTTCGGCACGCTGGCGCAGATGGGCCAGATCACGCGTAATTCCGGGGGCGACTTTGATCGGCGCACGCGCTATGGCACGAAAGTTCCGCTGGGCGCCTGCGACGCCAATGACCGGATCAAGCGCCTCGACCTCGAAGGGCTCGACGCTGCGATTATCTACCCGAGCCTGGCGCTGACCTGGGAGACTGACACCAACGAGGTCGAGTATTCACAGGCGATGTGCCGGGCCTACAACCGCTGGGCCGTAGATTGGAGTGCGGGCAGCCGCGGACGGCTGATTCCGGTCGCGCATCTGTCGCTGACGGATCCGGCGGCGGCCGCAGTCGAGCTTGAGCGCGCGGTCAAGGCCGGTCACAAGGGCGGCTGGGTTGTGCAGTTCGTGCCGACGCGCAAGCCGCACGCCCATCCGGACCATGATCCACTGTTCGCCAAAGCGCAGGAACTCGATGTCCCGCTGGGCATCCACGTTTCGCTCGAGCCGCAATGGTGCTGGCCCGGGCGGTACGACCGGGAGTACATTCGCAAGCAGCATTGGTTCCTCAGCATCACGGCCTCGGATGCGACGCGCCATGCGCTCGCGAGTTTCATGCAGTACGGGACCTTCGACAAATTTCCGAAGCTCAAGATTGTGATTCTCGAAGTCGGCGCGGGCTGGATTCAATACTGGCTGGATCGGATGGACGCAGTCTACGACAGCGTCACGGGGCGCGGGGTGCCGCTCAAGGAGAAGCCGAGCTACTACTTCCAGCGCAATGTATGGGTCTCGGCGGATCCGGACGAGAAGTCGCTGCCGGCGATGGTCGATCTATGCGGCAGTGAGCGCTTTTTCTGGGCGACTGATTTTCCCCATCCCGATCACACCGGCAACTATATCGAGGAGCTGGAGCACTTCGGCGACAAAATCCCGGATGCGCAGCAGCGGCGCGACGTCCTCGGCGATAATCTGCGCAAGGTCTACAATCTGTCAGTTTGATTGCGCGAAATACGACTTGAAGCGCAACGGCTCGCGGCATCGCTCGCGAGCCGTTTTCAATTGCCGCCGCGTCCGGCACTCACACCGGACGATACGAGTTTCAGTGCAATTCTGTTCGGTCAATATTGACGCTGCCTTCTTTGGCTGCTAGTAAGAACTAAATTTCGGGGAAAAGGCTCATATGAAGTCATCTTTGCTTGTATTGGCGATTGTATTGACAACAATCATAACTTTGGGACAGACGTGCATTGGTACGGCCAATGCGGCGTCGTTCACGGGAAAAGTTCTAGCCGACGGAGGAGCGGTGGCGGGCGCAACCGTGACGCTGTATGCCGTCGGAAATACCGGATATGGCGCCGGCGCAACGGTGCTTGACGCCACGGCGAGCGCGACCGGCGGGAACTACACCGTCAACTACACCTGCCCGTCCAGCAGCGTCTTGACCTACGTCGCCGCGACCGGCGGAAGCGTGAAAGGGTTGAGCAATCCCGCTATCGGTTTAATTGCAGCCATCGGACCATGCGGAAATATCCGGTCAACGGCCAGCATAAACCTGAACGAGCGAACCACCGTGGGGACCGAGTGGGCGCTCACGCAATTTATTGATGCGAGCGGTGAGATTATCGGTTCGTCAGCGACCAATGCCGCTGGGCTGGCACTTGCGTACAAGAGTTACTACAACCTCGTCGCGGTCGAGGTCAGCCGGGGCTATTCGATTAGCGGCGGACCGTCAAGGTTCTTGCCTGCGGCAGACGCTTGTTCAACGAATCCGGTGGAAAATTGCAACAGCCTCGAACGGTCCGACACGCTCGCCGACATCATCGCCGCATGTGCGGGCGGTGCGGGGCCGAACTCAACGGCCTGCAGCGAGTTATTCGCTGATACCGGCACGTCGGGGAACACGCTGGCGGCGGCGTACGCGATGGCGGCGAATCCCTCGTCTAACGTTAAAGCTTTGTTCGACATTCAGGCGTTACTGGCGACTCGTCCTTACCAGCCGACGCTCGCGGCAGCTCCCGATGGTTTCGAAATCGCGCTAGCTTTGGGGGCGAATGAGGCGTTGGGATTAGCGATCGACGGCGCAGGCAACGTTTTTAACGCTGCGGGCAGCGTGGTCTTTGAGCTTACGGCTGCCAACAGTTATCGAACAATTTTGAAGCTCCGCCCGTCGACGGCCGGTCTGTTCGAGGACTTTTTCGTTGCCCTCGACACGGCCGGCAATATTTTTGCGACAGATCACGCCGACACCGGCGTGAGCGAGCTCACCAAGGTAAGTAACTACAGTGCCGGGTCTCTTTTCCAACCCTCGGGTCTAAATGCCCCATACGGCATAGCGTTGGATATTTCAGACAACCTTTTTGTGCTTGACAGCTCCGGCGCCATTAGCGAGTTGACCGCGTCGAGCGGTTACGCCACCGCCGCTAACCTGGTTGATTCCAACACAGACTATGTGCCCAGCGAGCCGCCGGTGCTGGATGCGGCGGGGGACATTTTCGTGCCGAATGCGGCCCCCCTCGGTCACGTCACGAGCGGCGTGAGCATATTCACGAACGCCTCCAATTACGCGACGGTCCTGCACGAGCCCTGTGCCGGCTGCGCGAGCCAGTCGATTACGGCAGTGGCGCTGGACGCCGGCGGGAATCTCTTCGGGCAGACAGACAACAGTGTCGTCGAGTTCACCGCGGCCAGCGAATATGCCGGCGTTCTGAGCTTCGCTCCCGTCGGCGCAGGTCTCACAGGCGGATATGCCTTCACGACCACTATCGCGCTCGATTCCGCGGCTAACGTCTTCGCAACGAACGCTTCGGGAAATCTGAGCGAACTCACTGCTGCAAGCGGTTACCAACGCGGGCTCAGCTTAACAGCAGCGTCGAACCAAAATCTCGGGTCGATCGTGCTCGATGCCGCCGGCAACGTCTGGGTGGGCGGTTCATCATCTGCAATTGAGTTCCTGGGACTAGCGCACCCAGTCCTGACGCCACTGCAAGCCTGCCTCAAACGTGGGCACGCGGTCTGCGCGCCGTAAGGCCGCTCGAATCCGCAATGTCCAGCGGCCCGCGAGCGATGCTCGCGGGCCGCTCGCTGCGTTTTCAAACGATGACCAATCCGTCAAGATCAATCTAGATCCCACCAGTGCACTAAAGCCAACGCCGTCTCAACTGTTCGGGCAGAGTTACCCTTCGCTGATCTGCCATTGGAGGTCCTCGCGACGCACGTGAATCGCCGCTCAGAATCGAAGTTAGGACCAGCATCGAGAACTTCCAACGACACCTCTTGAGCGCTCCCATCTTTCGCGTTCCGCCACAACAAGAAGTCTTTCTTTCGATAGACCTCCAAAATACCCGGCAACTGAAGTCGAACGATATCCAACACCTGTTCGTCCTGTAACATCACATTCTCCTCGCGCTTTGTACGTTTACTCGTCATCATCACTGAGATTGTCAAAACTCGCGTGCTGCACGCGATCGAAGCGCCCCCGCTTCCTCATCCCCGAGGTACCGACTGCTTCGTCAGAAATGGTCGAGCCGAGCATGCCGCAGGCGGTCCTCACGCTATCGGGTCCAAAACCAAGGGCTCCAAGAGCCTCCGCGAGAATTTCCTTCTTGCGTGACGTGGAATTCCGAGTATCGAACCAATATTCTGTGCCGGGAATCGGATGTACGTTCGCGCTTTTTCCTGCTTCTTCGAGTTCGCGTTTGCTCGTGGAGATATACTTCCGCCTGCTGGCCCGGTTGTTCATAGCGGGTACAGCGGCCTCTGCGAATAATCGTGGATTGTTTTGCGCAATCCAGGATAGGATCTCGAGAAACCGGCTTTTGACGTCTCTGACTCGCATCTTTTCGCTGGACCCCAGGAAATCCTCCAGAGCTGCGCTTATGTCATCTCCCAGTGGATCTCTAGCTACATCGATGTAAGCCCCGTTTTGCCCTTGTGTCGAAGTTCGGCTGCTCATCTCGCCACTCTTCAATTCGCGCCAGATTACTTCTGTCGGGCTTTCGTTGAAGCGCTGCTGGCGCGCGACCAGAAAGTCATAAAGCTGATCATCGATTTCAATTAACTTCATTGTTCCGCCTCTAAAACGAGAATGTCAGAGAGAATCCTAGAATGTTCCGACATTCTTGTCAACCTCTGGCCCTCAGGCTTTCGGTGCAAACGCACAGCGGCCCGAATATAAGGCTCCGAGGATGGGGCTAAGAGAGCGGAATTATGGAAAAACGCGAACGGCCCGAGCGCGATGGCGCCCGAGCCGTTGCTGCTAATGACTCAGCGAACTAGTTACTTCACGGTCCAGACGTCGCCGCGGGCAAGCAGGGCTTTTAGATCGCCGGGGCCTTGCTTGGCGCGGGCTTCTTCGAGCTGCAGGTTCATCGCGCCGTCGTAGGTCGGCCGCGAGGTCGCATAGAAGACGCCGAGCGGAGTCGGCAGCGGTGGCTCGAAATTTCCGAGCATAAAGGCAAGTGACAGGTTGCTCTCGTCATGGACAACGAGATCAGCTTCGGTGACGCCATTGCCGAGCGCGACGACCTCGGGCCGCTGCCCGTTCATGCGGATGCCCTTGTCGCGATTTTTGCCGAAGATCAGCGGCTTGCCATTTTCCAGCACCAGTTGATGGTCGGCCTTGATGGCCTTGTCAGTGACGTCGTTGAAGGCGCCGTCATTGAAGATGTTGCAGTTCTGCAGAATCTCCATGAAGGAAGCGCCGCGATGGGCGTGCGCCCGCTGGAGCATCGCGCCGAGGTGCTTCTGTTCGACATCGACGGTGCGGCAGACGAAGCTCGCGTGAGTGCCGAGCGCGACGGTGATCGGATTGAAGGGGAAATCGACCGAGCCTGCCGGCGTCGACTTGGTCACCTTGCCGACTTCGGAGGTGGGCGAGTATTGCCCCTTGGTCAGGCCGTAGATCTTGTTGTTGAAGAGCAGAATCTTCACGTCGAGGTTGCGCCGCAGGCAGTGGATCAGATGATTGCCGCCGATCGAGAGGCCGTCGCCGTCGCCGGTGACGACCCAGACGTCGAGCTCCGGACGGCTGACCTTAAGGCCGGTGGCGAAGGCCGGAGCGCGGCCGTGAATCGTGTGGAAGCCGTAGGTATTCATGTAGTAGGGGAAGCGGCTGGAGCAGCCGATACCGGAGATGAAGACGGTTTTTTCGCGCGGGATACCGAACTCGGGCATCATCTTCTGGACCTGGGCGAGGATGGCGTAATCGCCGCATCCGGGGCACCAGCGCACTTCCTGGTCAGAGACAAAATCCTTACGTGTGAGAGCGGTAGCCATATTTTCTCTCTTCAGGCCTCGAGGGCCCGGGAAATTCGGTTATTGAGTTCGCTGACCTTGAATGGACGACCCTGGATTTTGTTGCAGCCGATCGCGTCGATCAGATAATCGGCGCGGATCATCCGCAGCAACTGACCCATGTTCATCTCGGCGACCATGACTTTTTTGAACTTGCGCAACTGCTTGCCGAGGTCCGCGGGCAGCGGATTGAGATAGCGCAGATGGATATGGGAGACGCGCTTGCCCTTGGCGCGCAATTGCTTGACGGCTTCGCGAATCGAGCCGTAGGTGGAACCCCAGCCGAGCATCACGAAGTCACCGCCGTCGGGGTCGCCGAAGATTTCGGTGGGTGGAACTTCGCGCGCGATGCCGGCGATTTTGCGCGCGCGCGTGCGCACCATCAGTTCGTTGTTGGCGGGCGAGTAGCTGATGTTGCCGGTCTGGTCCTCGCCGGAAATGCCGCCGATGCGATGTTCGAGTCCGGGGGTGCCGGGAATCGCCCATGGCCGCGAGAGGGTTTCGGGGTCGCGCAGGTAGGGAAGAAAGCCCTCGGGGTCGGTGCGAAATTCAACTTTGATTTCCGGCAGCTTGTCGACATCGGGAAGCAGCCAGGGTTCGGCGCCGTTGGCGAGCTGGCCGTCGGTCATCAGAATCACCGGCGTCATGTACTTGATTGCGATGCGCGCCGCTTCGTAGGCGCAGTCAAAACAATCGGCGGGCGTGGAGGCCGCGATAATCGGGATCGGCGACTCGCCGTGGCGCCCGTACATGGCCATCAGGAGGTCGGCCTGCTCGGGCTTGGTCGGCATCCCGGTGGAGGGGCCGGCGCGCTGAATATCGGTGATGATGAGAGGCAGCTCGGTTTTGACCGCGAGGCCGATCGCCTCGGCCTTGAGATTCATGCCGGGGCCCGAGGTGGTGGTAATGCCGATCGCGCCGCCGAAGGCCGCGCCGATCGCTGAGCTGACGCCCGCGATCTCGTCCTCAGCCTGAAACGTATAGATCGGGAAGTTCTTGAAGCCGGCGAGATCGTGCAGGATGTCGCTGGCCGGGGTGATTGGATAGGAACCGAGAAAGAGTGGGCGGCCGGACTTGACCGAGGCCGCGACAAAACCTAGCGCGGTGGCCGTATTGCCGGTGATATTGCGATAGACCCCGGGCGCAATCCGGGCCGGCGCGACCTGATACGAGCTAGCGAACATCTCGGTGGTCTCGCCATAGTGGTAGCCCGCCTTGAGCGCTTTCAGATTCGCCGCAAGCAGCTCGGGAGTCTTCTTGAAACGCCCTTCGAGCCATTTCTCCGTGCTCTCGACCGGCCGCTGATAGAGCCATGAAATCATGCCAAGGACAAAGAGATTGCGGCAGCGAAAGACGGCGCGGTTGTTGAGGCCGGTATCGTGCAAGGCGTTGGTCGTGAGCTTGGTGACCTCGACCTGAAAGAGCTGGTACTTGTCGAGCGAATGATCGTTGAGCGGATTTTTGGCGTAGCCGGCGCGCTTGACGTTGGCGTCGTTGAAGGCTTCGCGATCGACGATAATCACGCCGTTGGGCGGGACGTCATCGAGGTTGGCCTTGAGCGCGGCGGGATTCATCGCGACCAAGACGGTCGGCTCGTCGCCGGCGGTAAAGACCTCGTTGCTGGAAAAATTGACCTGGAAGCCGCTGACGCCGGCGATGGTGCCGGCGGGAGCGCGGATTTCGGCGGGAAAGTCCGGCAGCGTCGCGATGTCGTTGCCGGCCATCGCAGATTCTGCGGTAAACTGCATCCCGGCCAACTGCATGCCATCGCCCGAGTCGCCGGCGAAACGCACGACGACGCTGTCGCGGCTTTCGCCCTTTTTTGGCGCTGCGCCGCCGCCTAGAGCCGAGGATCCGGCCGTCGCTCCGGCCGCCTCCGGTGGTAGAGCCATCCGATTCAACACTCCTTGCACCGCCCGTGGGCTGGCGCTGGTCTCCGCATACAGCGGGATGAAAATTCAACCGTCGGGAAAAAACTATAGCTAATGCTCACTGTATAAAAAAGGGTCAGCGATTGCATCCGGGGCGGCCACAGGCTCACGCACTCTCGCCGACGAGCAGGCGGGCGAATTGCGCCTCGTCGAGGGTCTTGACTCCGAGCTCGACGGCCTTGGTAAGCTTTGAGCCTGCCTCGACGCCGGCAACGACAAAATCGGTTTTGCGGCTGACCGTCGCGGTGACGCGGCCGCCGGCGGCGAGGATGCGGCGCTGGGCTTCGTCGCGCGTCATCGACTCGAGCGTGCCGGTCAGGACGAAGGTTTTGTCGCGAATTGCGGCGAGGCCGGTGGCGGGCGCGGGCGGCGGCGCGATCTGCAGCACCTTCGCCAGCCGCTCGACGGTTTGGCGATTACGCGGCTCGTCGAAGTACTCGCGGATACTGCGCGCGACCTCGCCGCCGACATCGCGCACGGCGGTGAGCTCGTCTTCGGTGGCGTCCATCAGCGCGGTGATCGCGCCGAAGCGCTGTGCCAGCGCGCGCGCGGTGCTCTCGCCGACGTGGCGGATACCGAGGCCGTTAATCAGGCGGTCCAGCGTCGCATGCTTGGATCGTTCGATCGCCGCGAGGATATTTTCCGCACTTTTATCTGCCATCCGTTCCAGTTGGAGCAGTTTAGGTTTTTCGATCTTGTAGAGGTCGTCGAGTTCCTTGACCAGGCCGCTCTCGACCAGCTGCGCGACCAACTTGTCGCCAAGCCCGTCGATATCGAGCGCGGCCTTGGAAGCGAAGTGACGAATCGATTCGCGCATCCGCGCCGGACAGTTCGCGTTGACGCAGAAATAACCGACCTCGCCTTCCTCATGAACAATCGCAGCGCCGCAATTCGGACAGTGGGCGGGCATCGCGAATTTGGCGCGGCGCGGCTCGGCGGGCTGCGTAACGCGGACCACATAAGGAATCACATCGCCGGCTCTTTCGATGAGGACGGTGTCGCCAACCCGCACGTCCTTGCGGCGGATCTCGTCGAGGTTGTGCAGGGAGGCGTTGGAGATCGTGACGCCGGCCAACTGGACCGGTTCGAGCTTGGCCACCGGCGTCAGCGAGCCGATGCGCCCGACCTGGACGCTGATTTCGCGCACGCGGGTCTCGGCCTGCTGGGCCTTGAACTTGTAGGCGACGGCCCAGCGGGGAGAGCGCGAGACTTCGCCGAGACGATTTTGCAATTCGACTGAATTAACTTTCGCGACGACGCCGTCGGCCTCGTAATCGAGCGAGTGACGCCGCTCGGTTAGATCGTCCCAGTAGGCGAGCACTTCCTGAACACCGCAGCATCGCCGCGACAGCGGATTGATGCGCAGGCCGAACTCGCGCAGCCCCTCGAGAAAGTCCCATTGGCTCGGGAAGCTTACGCCCTCGATCACGCCGGGCGAATGGCAGAAAATCTCGAGCGGGCGGGACGCGGTGATTTTCGGATCGAGCTGGCGCAGCGAACCCGCCGCGGCATTGCGCGGATTGGCGAAGGGCGGCTCGCCGGCGGCGACGCGCTCCTCGTTGAGCCGGGCAAAGCCGCGGCGTGGGAAGATCACTTCGCCGCGCACTTCGAGCAGCTTGGGGATGGCGCGATCGCGGGGTTTGAGCAGGCGCAGCGGGATACTCTTGATCGTGCGGATATTCTGCGTGACGTCCTCGCCGTTGAGGCCGTCGCCGCGCGTCGAGCCGGTCAGCAGGCGGCCGTCTTCGTAGACCAGCTCAATCGCGAGGCCGTCGAGCTTGACCTCGGCGACATACTCAATCTCAGTGTCGTCCCTGAGAAAGCGCTTGATGCGCTGATCGAACTCGATCATCTCGGCGGCGTCCATCGCGTTGGCCAGGGAGAGCATCATCTGGCGATGGACCACGACGGCGAACTTGTCACTCGGCGCGGCGCCGACACGCTGCGTCGGCGAGTCGCTGGTCAGCAGCTCCGGATGCTCGCGCTCGAGGGTCTCGAGCCGGCGCATCAGCAGGTCGTATTCGGCGTCGGTGACTGCGGGATCGTCGAGGACGTAGTAGCGATAATTGTGCTGGCGGATCTGTTCGCGCAGCCGCTCAGCCTCGGCTGCGGGATTGGACGGCTGCCGGGTCATCGCAGAAGCGTCAGCGGCTGTAGCCCATCGCGCTGAGGAAGTCCTCAAGGTTGTCGAAGCGCATATACATATTGTGACGCTTCTGCTCGGCGATCGTCGTGCTCGATTCGGAGGAATAGGCGTGGCCGGGATAAACTACTGTGGCGTCGTCGAGATTCTTCAACGTGTGATTGAGGCTGTGGTACATATCTGCGGGATTTGCGCCCGGCAGATCCACGCGTCCGCAGGAGTTGACGAACAGGGTATCGCCCGAAATCAAATTGCCGTCGACGAGAAAGCACTGCGAGCCGGGCGTATGGCCGGGAGTATGGATGAACTTGACCTCGAGGTTGCCGACCTTGAAAACGTCGCCGGCCTCGACCGTCACGAGGTCGGAATCGCTGAGGCCGGAAACTTTCTTGACGCCCTCGACCTCATGCTTGTTGACGTAAACTTTGGCCTTGATCTTCGCGAGCATATCGGCCGCGCCTTGAATACTCTGTCCCATCAGATTACCGCCGAGATGGTCCTGATGATAATGCGTAATGAGTATTTGCTCGATCGTGTAACCTTTCTTATTGGTATAGTCGATTATGCGATCGACCTCCCAGGCCGGATCGACCACGGCCGCTTTGTGCGTAGAAGGATCGCCGATGATATAGACGAAATTCGCCATCGGTCCGAGCTGCGCCTGGACGAGCGCAAGTTTCTGTTCCGGGTTATCCATATGTGATCTCGCTAGGGAAATCTCGGAGGAATGAGCGGCTTTGGCGGAAGCCGGGATTCTTCGCTACGCGCAGAATGACAAAAAAGGCTTCTCATTTTGTAACTGACATTGATGACGGACCACTTCACGCTTTCTTCTTCGCTGCGGGCCGCGCCGGTTCGGGGCTGAGGCGGAGGCCGCGATCCCAGAGATATTCGGGCTCCGCGAGGAGTTTCGCCACCCAGCGCGATTGCACGAAGAGATGATCGCTGAGGCGGTTGATGTAGACGATTAGCCCGTCGCTGATTGGCTCCTCGCGCTTGACCGCCCAGCAGACGCGTTCGGCGCGCCGGCAGACGGTGCGAGCCTGATGCAGAAAGGCGTTGAGCACGCCGCCGCCCGGCAAGGTGAAGGATTTCAGCGGCGCGAGGTCGCGCTGCATCCGATCCATTTCGCGTTCAAGCAATTTGGTCTCGGCCTCGCCAACTCGATGCATGCCCTCGTACTCGCCGTCGGGCGGCGTCGCGAGTTCGCTGCCAACGTCGAAGAGTTCGTTCTGAATCCGCCGCAGCATCTCGGCGTACGAATCGAATTCCTTGCCGAAGCCTGCGCGATAGTCGGGCAGGTAGGTGCGCACGAGACCGACGACGGCGTTCAACTCGTCGATGGTGCCGTAGGCCTCGAGGCGGCCCGACTCCTTGGGCACGCGCGCGCCACCGACCAAGGCCGTCAGCCCCTTGTCGCCAGTGCGGGTGTAGATGCGGGTCAAACGAATCGGCATCGGAGAAAATCCTTCGCGTCAGAGCAGGGCGCGCGGCGCTTCGCGCTTGGGCGGATTCGGCGGCGGCTCAGCTCTTGCGCTGGAGCGAGAACTCCTCGAGCAGCTTGGCGGCGCGTTCCTGAGCGGAACCCATCCGCTGCGTGCGCAGGAAGAACTGGACGATCTCCTCGTAACCGGCCTGGCCGCCGGGGCTCGCGATGTCGACCAGCTCTTCGATCAGGCTGGGAAATTTCTCGCCTGGGATGTAGTAGTTGGCCCAGCCGAAATTGCAGTAACGATGGAGAATTTTAGCGATGGTCTTTTCGATCGACTCACGCTGATTCCCGCTCGCGCTTGTGTCTTGCGCCAACTCGATCCTCCCGCCGCGTGCGGCGCGACTCCGCTGATGTTCTGGAGTTTACTTAATTGCGCCGTCGGAGCGCCAGCGGGTGACATCCTCGGGCGAGTAGCCAAGGTCGGCGAGGATGGCGTCGGTATGCTGGCCCATCTGCGGCGCGACCGAGCGAATCGAGCCTGGGGTCTCCGAGAGCTTCATCGCGACGCCGACCTGTTTGACCGTGCCGCCGTCGGCGGTCGGTACTTCGACGATCATGTTGCGGGCGCGAATCTGCGGGTCGTGTTCAAGCTCGTCGAGCGTGAGCATCTTGCCGACGCAGATGTCGGCCTTGATCAGCAGGTCGAACCATTCGTCGCGGGTTTTAGTCTTGAAGATCGCAGTGAAGCGCTCGCGCATCGCCGGCCACCGGGCCTTGTTGTTCTGATCGGCGGCGAACTCCTCGACGCCGAGCGCGCGGCAGAGGTTGGCGTAGAACCACGGCTCCATCGAGCCGATCGTGATGATTTTGCCGTCGCCAGTAACGTAACGGCTGTAGTGCGGCGCGGCGCCGTCCATCGCGGTAGTCCCGCGAGCGGGCACGCGGCCGCTGGAGTAATGGGCAGAGAGCGCCTGCGCCAACAGCAGCATAACGCCATCGAGCATCGCGATGTCGACGTACTGGCCGCGGCCGGATTGCCCGCGCGCGACGAGTGCGGCGAGGACGCCGATCGCCGCGTGCATTCCGCCGCCGGCATAGTCGGCGAGCCAGTTCCAGGGAATCGCGGGCAGGCCGTCAGTCGGACCCATCAGGGAGAGCGCGCCGGCAGTCGCGATGTAGTTGAGGTCGTGGCCAACGAAGTTTTTGTAGGGCCCGGTCTGACCGAAGCCGGTGACGGCGCAGTAGATGAGGCGTTTGTTGCGCGAGGACAGGGTTTCATAGTCGATGCCGAGGCGTTTGGCGACGCCCGGGCGGAATTCCTCGACGACGACGTCGGCGCGCTGGGCGAGGCGGAGATAGATCTCCTTGCCCGGGCCGCTCTTGAGATTAAGTGCAATCGAGCGCTTGTTGCGCGCGAGCGCATTGGCGGGCGAGGCGCTGGGCCGCGGCGCCTTGACGTCGCCCCCGCCGGCTTGCTGCGCGCGCCGCCCCGAGGGCGGGCCCGGCTCGTCCACACGAATAATATCCGCGCCGAGGTCGCCGAGGATCATCGTGCAATGAGGTCCGGGGGCAAGCTTGGTGAGGTCGAGAACCTTGATACCGGTCAGTGGCGCGTCGCCGGGCATGGGTGGTGCTCCTTAATCAAATAAGCGCAATGACTTAGCCGGACGCTAGCATAAACGCGCTTCACCGGCGTGAGCGCTGGGTTAGCGTTCGAGTTCGCCGCTGATAAACTTCTCGACGCGATCACGCGCAATGTCGTCGGCTATTTGCCGCGGCGGATGCTTCATCGTGTAGGCCGCGATCGAATAGAGCGGCCCGCCGATTTTGCGATCACGCGCCAGCTTGAGGCAGCGGATCGCGTCGATCACCACGCCGCCCGAATTCGGTGAATCCTGCACCGACATCCGCAGCTCGAGTTCGATCGGAATACCGGCGAAGCCCTCGCCCTCGATGCGTAAAAAGCAAACCTTGTTATCGTTCTGCCAGGGGATGTAATCCGACGGCCCGATATGCACGTCAACATCGGGCATCCGCTCGGGCAACACGCTCTGCACCGCTTCGGTCTTGGACTTGCGCTTGGAGCCCAAGCGGGCGCGATCGAGCATGTTGAGAAAGTCGGTGTTGCCGCCGGTGTTGAGCTGATAGGTGTGGCGGAGCTTGATCCCGCGATCGGCGAAGAGTTTCATGATGGCGCGATGGAGAATCGTCGAGCCGAGTTGCGACTTGACGTCGTCGCCGACGACGGGAATTTTGCGCTCGGTGAATTCCGCCGCCCACTTGTCATTCGAGACGATAAAGACCGGCATGCAATTGAGCAGGCTGACGCCGGTTTCGAGACAGGCGCGGGCGTAGCGCTCGACCGCCTTCTGGCTGCCGACCGGCAGATAACAGAGCATCACTTCGGCGCCGCTGTCGCGCAGGCGCTTTTCAATATCAACCGGACGATCCTTGGCTGCGATGAAGGTGCGCTCGGGTGGGTAGTTGGCCATGTGCGGCGCGATGCCGTCGTGGATTTCGCCCATCTCGACGTTGACGCCGCAGTGCGGCAAATCCGGCCAGATCCGCACCGTGTTATTGGGCAGGGCGAAGCAGGCCTCATCGAGCGGCCGTCCGACCTTGCGTGCGTCGACGTCGAAGGCGCAGGCGACTTCGAGGTCGGCGGGGCGGTAGCCACCCAAATCGTAATGCATCAGCCCAATCGGCTTTTGCAAGTCGGCGACCGACGCCTGCTTATAGTGCTCCAGGCCCTGGAGCAGCGAGGATGCGCAATTACCTACCCCGACGATTGCTAACCGAATTTTGGACATCGCCCTCTTGAGTCAGCCGCTGTCTCACGATCGCGGCGTCTATCCCGCTATCGCCGCCTCTCCTGGCGAATTCATGCCGACGCGACATTCTTAACGGAGCGGGAACCTAAAGTAAATTCTCCGTCAAGTTTTCCAATTGAGCTTTTAAGCCAAAGAGGCGATGACAGCTATCCAGGACGTAACTTGGACGATGATCGAGCATTTGACGCGGCGATGTTGCCGGTTGTGGAAAGATCGCGTATCTGGAGGTTGATACGACTGCCGCCGCGCACATCAGAGTCGCGCGATGATTTCCTTCGAGACTTCGTCGACAAATTCGTCAAAGCCCTCGAACGGCGGATTGAGCACGAGCTGATTGAGCCCGGCGGCCGCGAGCTGGCGCAAACGGTCGAGAATCTCCTCGCGCGGCGCGACCAACGTGGTCGCACGAATCGTCGCCGCCGTGACGAACTTGCGCTCGCGCTCGGGCACGAAGGTGCAATGGCCATTATGCAGATCAAGGTAGCGCTCGCCCTCAACTCCGAGTGTTTCGAGATACTTTGCATACTCGTCGTAAACCACACGGGCGTCCGGCGGCAACGAGCGCGGCTTGGCATAGCCGGCAGCGATCGCATGAAGGCAGGTGATGACCCAGGGACCGGCCAGCTTCATGATGCGCGGGGAGTCGAGGCTCTCGCCGGGGCGCTGGACGCAGAGATGCGCCAGCGAGATGCAGGGCATCGGACCGTCGAGCTTGCGGCCGGCCGCGCGGGCGCCCTCCTCCGCATGGCGGAAGATCGCAGCGACGCGCTCGGCAGTGATCGCGCCGCTGGTGATAATGCCGTCGCCGAACTCCCCGGCCACCCCGAGCATCCGGGGAGCGTTCGCCGCGACATACAGCGGAATCGGACCGTCGAGATTGATGAAGCGCAAGTCGCGATGGAGATAGCGCACCTTGCGGCTCAGACCCTCGGTGTTGTAAATCGCTTCGCCGTTTTTGAGTAGATCCCGGATCACCCGGACTTGCTCGCGAAAATCCGCGAAGCGCACCGGAGGCAACCCCATCACGCGCCGGCCGGTGTGACCGGTGCCATAGCCGAGCATCACGCGGCCCGGCGCGAGCTCGTTGATCGTCGCGATCGAGTGCACCGTCACCGGCGGGATGCGGTTCGAGGCCACCGAGATGCCGGTCGCGAGCTTGATCGATTTGGCGTTGGCCGCGGCCAACGCCATACAGACGTAGGCGTCGCCCCAGATCATGTGCGAGTCAGGAAACCACGCCTGCGCAAATCCGCGCTCCTCGGCGCGTTGAGTATCGCGGATCGCCCGCTGCGGCTTGGTAAAGATCAATGTGCCCAGTTCCATCTCTATTCCACTCCCGGTCGCCAACTTCGCGCCACAGACTATACATTAATCGCGAACTTTGGCGCGGTCTCCGGCGAGCACAGAAACGGATCCGCTTGACAGTCGCGAAGACCCGATGGCGTGATCGTCGCGTGGCGGCTCATCCCTCATCCGGCGAACCGCAGATGCTGACCGCGGCCGAGGCGGCGGCGCGCCTCGGGATCAAGCTCGGCACGCTCTACGCTTATGTCAGCCGCGGCTGGCTCAAGAGCTACAAGCGCAAGGTTGGCCGCGAAACGCTCTATCGCCGCGCGGACATCGACGCCATGCGCGGCGTCACGACACCGGAACGGGGCCGGCGCGCGCGCAGCCTGCCGGACGCCTCGTCGTGGGTGACGATCGCGCAGCCGGGTGGCGACGACGAGTCGTCGGGCGTGATCGTAGCGGAATCCGCGATCAGCTCAATAATCGATGGGCAGCTCGCCTACCGCGGCTATCCGATCGAGGAGTTGGTCGAGGCCGCGACGTTCGAGGAGGTCGCGCTGCTGCTCTGGCACGGCGAGCGACCCGCCGCGACTGCGATCGCGGCTCTGCGCGCGGAGGTCAGCCGCAGCACGCTGCCGCCCGCCGTCAATTCCGCCCTGGTCGCGGTCGGCTCGGACGCGGCCCCGCTGTTGCGGCTCCAGATCATGATGCCCGCGCTGTCGGTGAGCCAAGCGCACAATCCGGCGCCGACCACGCTCGAGCAGGCGGCGGCAATCCTGAGCGCGATGCCGCTGGCGATGGTCAATCTCGCCGGCAGATCTGCGCGCAACGCGTCCGGCGGACTGGCGACCGTCGCCGGACGCCTGCTCTATCGCGCCTTGGGCGAGGCCGCGGAGTGGGCGCACGCGGCCACCGATCGCATCCTGATCGCGTGCGCCGAGCACGAGCTCAACGCCTCGACCTTCGCCGCCCGCGTCGTCGCGAGCACCGGCGCCGACCTTCATGCGTCGGTGCTCGCGGCCTTATGTTCGCTCTCGGGCCCAATCCACGGCGGCGCCTGCGATCGGATCGAGCAGATGCTGGCGGAATTAGAGGGCGGCGTCAGGCTCGACGCGCTGCTCGCGGGCCTCAGCAGCCGGCATCTGTTGCCGCCGGGTTTTGGTCACGCGATTTATCCGAAAGGCGATCCGCGCGCCGCACTGCTCAAAGCGGTCGCGGCGGAGCTTGCCCGCCACAAAGGGCGGCGGCTACTCGAGCTGGCGCACAAGATCGAGGAGGCGGTGTGGAAACGCGAACGGCTGCGCCCGAACCTCGATTTCTACCTTACGGTGTGCGTACGGATGATGGGCTTTCCGGCCAGCCTGCCGGCCGGAGTATTCGCGCTGGGCCGCGCCGCCGGCTGGATCGCCCACAGCCTCGAACAATATGCCGATAACCGCCTGATCCGCCCGCGGATGCGTTATCACGGCTCGCACTTACGCCACTGGGCAGCGACCAAATAGGATCGCTCCAGCCGCGCGTGTGCCGTCTAACCCTTGCGAGTGGTCGTCCGCTTCAATGTTTTACGTCCACCGCCCCTACGATTTCGCCGCATATCTACGCTCCTTCTTAATGCGCTCCTGTCTCTTGTCGATCAGGTACTTAGCGAGGGCCTCGAAGTGTTCAAAGTAAGTGCAATCATCTTCGGAACCCCGAATAGCCTCTATTGATCCGCGAATTGCGCTGTTCTCCCAAGCATAGATGATTGCGTCACCCAGAAACCCATCGACTAGCTCCATGTCCACAAGATTACGATGGGAATGATAAGCCAATTTCTTCAAAAAATCCAATATAATCGCCGATTTCGTCATCCGTTAGTTTTTCTTTCTTGATGCTGATCCGTCGCAGATTCTGATCCTCGCTAAATTCTTTTCGGAACCGTTCAAACGCCTGTATTTTGAACCGGCGGAGTTCTCGCTCCGTGGCGAGGCCATTCGCTACGAACTGCGCAGCGATCGCCGCGGTCGCACCAACAAGCGCGCCGCCGAGGCCGCTGAGCACAATCATCCATCTTGGGTCCGTCGCTAGCGGGCAACATTATGCAAAAGCAAGCACCCTTTCAAAACCACCCACCTGCGTCCGCTACCTTTGACGTTCGGCGTTGGCGGTCGTATTACTGCTTCGAGGTTAATTCATGAAAGCCATCGCCAAGACCCGGCCTGCGCCGGGCGTCGAGTTGATCGAGACGCCGATTCCCCAACCCGGCCCCGGCGATTTGCTGGTCAAGGTTGCGGTCTGCGGGATCTGCGGCTCCGACCTGCACATCTATCTGTGGGAGCTGAACGCCGATCGCGTCGTCGCGAAATTTCCCACCGTTATCGGCCACGAGCCGGCGGGCGAAGTGGTCGAGGTCGGCGCGAGCGTGAGCGGCTTCAAAGTCGGCGATCACGTCGCGCTCGATCCTTTCGGCGCCTGCGGACAATGCTCGTCGTGCTCACACGGACGCTTTAACTTCTGCCTCCATCCCGGACGCCTCGGCGGCGCGTTCGCCGAATACGCGATCGCGCCGGTACAAAACGCCTGGCTGGTGCCCAAATCGATGGACCTTGAACAGGCGGCCTTGCTCGAACCCTTCGCGACCGGCGTGCACGCGCTCGAGGAATCATCACTGAAGGCGGGCGACAGTTGCGTGATTGAAGGCCCCGGGCCAATCGGACTTTGCACCGCACTGGCCGCGCGCGCGCTGGGTGTGACGTCGATCGTTGTCACGGGCCTCGCGGTGGACGCCGAACGGCTCGCGCTCGCCCGCACGATGGGCTTCCAGACCGTCTGTGCTTCGGACCGCGATTGGATTGATCAGGTGCGCGCGCTGATGCCCACCGACGGCGCCGACGCGGTCTTCGACGCCGCCGGCTTCCTCGACTCGGTGCGCCATCTGATGCGCCGCAACGGCGAGCTGATCGAGCTGGGCTGGCCCGCCCGCGACATTCCCAACGCCGAGATGCGCTCGCTGTTTTTCCACGGCGTCAAGATTATTCCGTCGCGCGTCCGCGTCGCCAGTTCGTGGCGCCGCTCAATTGCGATGGTCGCCGACGGCAAGGTAGATTTGAAGCCGATGGTGACTCATCGCTACGGGCTCGATCGCGGGATTGAAGCGTTCGAGCTGCTCAACCGCAAGCAGGGCGTAAAGGCCCTGATTTTGCCGCAGGCCTGAACTAGCTCAGGCGGCCAGAAGGTTGCATTTAGGAAGACTGCAGATAGATGGAGTTCAAGAAGGTCTTGATCACCGGGAGCGGCGGGATGCTGGGTAACGCTATCGCTCCATATTTCCGGGAACGATGCCCGCATGTGCTGGCGACCGACATCCAAATCGAGCCGGACGAACGCGGCTGGCTGACCTACCTCGACGTGCGCGACGGCGAAGCGATGCGGCGGACGTTCGCGGAGTTTAGGCCTGACCTGGTGCTGCATCTGGCGGCGCTGGTCGATCTCGAGTTCTGTGAACTGCACGCCGCGGAAGCCGAAAACACCAATCGGACCGCAACCGGAATTGTCGCGCGGCGCGCCGCGGAATACGGCGCGACGCTCGTGTACATCAGTACCGGCGGCGTCTTCGACGGCGTTAAAGACGGTTACTACACTGAAGCCGATCAGCCCAATCCGATCATGGTCTATGGCGCGAGCAAGTTCGCCGGCGAAGGCGAGGTTCGCGCGGCGGGCGGCCGCCACTACATCGTGCGGCCAGGCTGGATGGTCGGCGGCGGGCGGCGCAACGATCACAAGTTCGTCTACCTGATACTCGATCAGTTGGCCAAAGGCGCGCGTACGCTTCATGCCGTTGACGACAAGTGGGGGACGCCGACCTACACGCATGACTTCGCGATGAATCTCTTCGCGCTACTCGATCGCGGCGCCTACGGCCTCTATCACATGGTCTGCAAGGGGATGGGCACGCGCTTCGACGTCGCCAAGGAAATAGTTGCCATCTGCGGACGCGAGGTCGAGGTCAAGCCGGTCGACTCGAGTTTCTTCGGTGAGCGCTTTTTTGCACCGCGCCCGCGTTCCGAGATGCTCTTCAACCAGGCGCTCGAGAACCTCGGTATCAATCTCATGCGCGACTGGCGGGCCGCTCTGCGCGAGTATCTCGAACGCGATTACGCGCATCTGATTCAGCAGCCTTGAGTGGTAATATCGCCATATCTGATAAAGAATTTGATTGAGGGATTTTCTCTTTAGCCAACGAGGAGAACGACCATGCGAGACGGCTTCAAAATTGTCGATACCGATTGCCACATGATGGAACCCGAATGGCTGTGGGAGCGCTATATCGACGACGCCTACAAGTCGCAGGCGCCGAAGATGGGGCGCGCGCCCGAATCCAATCGCCGCACCTTTCTGGTCGAGGGCGATTCTTTCGTGCGCGAAAAAGGTAAATATCCGATGGCGGCGCCGGCTTTCCTCAACGCGGTCAAAAAGGCGATGGAGCGCTTCGAGGAGGCGCGGAAAAAAGAGTTCAGCGCCGCGAGCCGCCTCGCCGATATGGACGCGCAGGGGATCGACACGCAGATCCTCTATCCGACCTATACCGGCCAGATGCTCGGACGCGAGTTTCGCGACACCCGCCTCCTCGCCGCCTGCGTGCGCGCCTACAACAACTGGGCCTGCGACTACGCCTCGGCTGCGCCCGAGCGCCTGCGCTGGGCCGCCGCCCTGCCGATGCAGGACGTCGAGGAGGCCGTCAAAGAGGCGCAGCGCACCCATGCGATGGGCTGCGTCAGCTACTACATGCGGCCGAATCCCGTGCGCGGCCGCTCACTCTGGAGCGACGACTACCTGCCGCTGTGGATGCAAATCGAAGACAGCGGTAAACCTATCTCGACGCACGAGTCGGCCTCCTCCGAGGTCCCTTCGTTCGGCGAGCGGATGGATACCCACGTCAGCGGCCACATCCTCTCCCATCCGTTCGAGGCGATGGCGGCGATGGCGGGTCTGATCTGGTACGGCATCTTCGAGAAATTCCCCAAACTCAAGGTCGTCCACGTCGAGGCCGACGGCGGCTGGGTGCCCTACTGGCTGCAACGGATGGAGCAGCATTGGGATTTCAGCGGCAACGCCGAGCATGAGTATCTGACGATGCGGCCGACGCAGTATTTCAAGCGCAACGTCTGCGTCGCATTCCGCGGCGACGAGCCGACGATGAAAGCCGCGGTCGAGCTGGTCGGTGACAACAACTTCACGTGGGATACCGATTATCCTCATCCGGATGGCACCTATCCGTGGGGGATCGAGGCGATGATGAAGCAACCGATCTCGAACGAGTCGCGGCGCAAGCTGTTCTGGGACAACGCCGCCCGCATGTTCAATCTGAATTAACACTAGCGCGGCGTGCCGCACGCCGGAGCGAGCAGGCGAGTCTGCGAACTGTGTCAAGAATCTGAAGACCGCATCGCCGACCCTCCTGCCGTCAGATAAGGGTGGATTTCGAATATTGATGATTAAACTAATAATATGTGCCAGCCGCAGAGCCGATATAACTGCCGAACAATTCGATACCTACTGGCGCGATAAGCACGGGCCGTTGGTGAAGAGCGTGACCGAGTTCAGCCGTCACGTCAGGAAATACGTGCAATGCCATCTGGTCGAGAGCCCGGTCCCCTTCGGCATCCCGGGCGCTTACGACGGCGTCGCCGAGCTTTGGTTCGACAGTGTGGACGAGGCGAAGAAGGCGTTCAGCGAACCGAAATATCTCGAAATCATTCGCGCGGATGAACTCAAATTCGTCGATCCGCATCGATGCATTTCTTTCGTGACCGAGGAGCTTGAGGTCATCTAGCGGTGCTGCAGGAAGCCATCGACTTCCGGGACGAAAGCGACGCGCTCTTCGCGCTGCTTGAACCCTTGGACGAGCGTGCCTGGGAACGAAAGACGCAATTCAAGGATTGGACGATCAACGACATTCTCGCGCACCTTCACTTGGGCAACTATCTCGCCGACCTCTCGCTGCGCGACAACGATGGGTTTATCGCTCTGACGGGCAGGACCTTCGCGGCCCGCGCGCCGGGCGTGAGCCATCTGAGTCTAACCCACTCGTGGCTCGACGGGATCAAGCATCGCGCGCTGCTGAGCCGCTGGCGCGATTTCTATTGCGAGCTTGCCGATCACTTCGTTGACGCCGATCCCAAGCAGCGCGTCCGCTGGGTGGGACCCGACATGAGCGTCCGCTCGAGTATCACGGCGCGCCTGATGGAGACTTGGGCGCACGGTCAGGCCATCTACGATCTGCTCGGAGTCGAGCGGCGCGACGCCGATCGCCTCAAGAATATCGCCGTCCTGGGGATCAATACGTTCGGCTGGACCTTCGCCAATCGCCGCCTCGAGGCGCCTGCAGAACGGCCCACGGTGCGGCTGCAGGCGCCCTCGGGAGCATCGTGGGAATGGCTCGGGTCGGGTCGGGCGAACCTCATCGAGGGTAGCGCGACCGAGTTCTGTCAGGTCGTCGCCCAAACCCGCAACGTGGCAGACACGGCGCTCAAAGTTACTGGCGAGACGGCGATCCGATGGATGTCGATCGCGCAATGCTTCGCGGGCCCCCCGGAAGAGCCTCCGCCGCCGGGCGCGCGCTTCAGGCAATCCGGCTAGATCAAGAACGACAGCGTGTAGATGGCCTCGTCGTTGTGCACCAGGGTGAAACTTCTGGATCGCTGTAGAGTGAGCCGTGCATCCGGTCCGGCCGGATTAGATTGGCCCAGCGCGATCGATTTTCCGTCATTTTCTCTTAGCCTTTCGGTCTGAAGCGTTAGCGGGCGCGAAGCGGCCGGTGCGCTCGGCCAGCGCCCGAATCTTTTCGATCGCCTTGCGCCGATTCGGATCGGCCAGCGCCTCGCCCGCCGCAAACGGCATCCGCCACCTCCAATTGTCGGGACCGATCGTCCCCGGCGTGTTGATCCGATCCTTCCATCCGAACAAATCCTGAATCGGGAAAATCGCCAGCCGCGCCGGTGATGCGTAGATTGCGCTGATAATCTGTTCACGGAGGCGATCGTCGAACGCGCTCAGCGCCGCCTGATCTTCGATTCCCAAACCGTCGATGAATTCGCGCCGCTCGGTCTCGCTGATCGTCTCCCACCACTCCGCCAGCGTGTCGGTGTCATGCGTGCCGGTGGTGGCGAGCGCCGAGCGCGGATAGCTCGCAGGGCTATGAAACGGCTGCCCCGGCGCTGCCCAGTCACGCTCCCAGCGCGCGATCTTGTAGCCCGGCAGATCGAGCCGCGCGAGCGTCTCGCGCACAAACGGCGGAATCACGCCGAGATCCTCGGCGATAATCTCCATCGGCCCGGCCTCTTCGAGCACGGCGTCAAGCACCGCCTCACCCTGCGCGCGCTGGGCTTCCTCGGACAGTGGATCGAACGCCCCCGCGGTCGCGTCGCAAACCGAATAGCCGTAGGTGCGGAAGAGCCCGACGACGTGATCGATGCGAAGAAAGTCGAAGAGCTCGCGCGCCATCCGCACGCGCAGGCGGATAAAACTGAAACCGCCAGCCCGCATGCGCCGCCAGTTCGGCATCGGCAAGTCCCAGCGCTGGCCGATCGCCGAGAAGGCGTCGGGCGGCGCACCAACCGCGCGGCTGAGGTCGAACATCTCCTGATGCGCCCACACCTCGGCGCTGTCGCGCGCCGGCGAAAAGGCCAAGTCGCCCCCGAGAAAGACCCCGCGCGCGGCCAGCCGCCCGCGCGCCGCTCGCCACTGGCGGGCGGCCACGAACTGCGCGAACTTGAAGCCCTCGATACGCTCAGCCAATACGCGGGCGGCCGCTGCGAGCGCGCCGGGTTCGCGACCGCTCAACTCCCGCGGCCAGTTCGTCCATTGTGCACTGCCAAACTTTTCCGTGAGCGCGCGAAACATCGCATAGTCGTCCAGCCATGCGCGATTCGCCGCGGCGAACGCGGCAAAGGCTTTCCGTTCGTCCGCGCCGCCCTCTGCCTTGAAGTAGTGAAAAGCTTCAGAGAGTAGCGTATCCTTGAGCGTCCGCAGCCGCGCGAGGTTAATCGGGTCTTTGGCCGCCTCGTCGCACGCCTTTCGATACGTTGTCGCGTCGATGCCGGCGAGCTCCCACGCCGAGATGTACGACGGATCGATCGCCAGCACGCTCGTCGCGCTGTAGGGACTTGCCTCGCCTGGCGGCGTTTCGTCGATCGGCAGGAGCTGGATCAGCCGCTGGCCCATCGCCAGCGCGAGTTCGCCGAGCGCCGCCAACCCGCCGATCTCGCCGCGCCCGAAATCATCGGCCGAGCGAATCGAAAACAGCGGGACCATCATCCCGGCCAAGCGTTCAGGAATCACAGCATTACGGTGGCGGAGCGGCGCGCCGCGCTCTAGGCCTTGTTCTTCGCCTCATGCAGTTGGCGTTTCCAATCGAGCCGGCGCGCCTCGGCGCCCGCCGCCTCCGCTTCCTTAATCATCCCCTTCTTTTGATAGAACATGCTCAGGTTGGTGAAGGCCAGGATGTCTTCCGGCTCCGCCGCGATATAGCGCTGGGTCAGCGCGATCGCGGTGTCGAGGTCGCCCTTGGCCTGATAGCACATCGCGAGTCCGTGCACGGCGTCGCTGAACCTCGGGTCGAGCTCGAGCGCCTGGTTGTAGGTCGCAATCGCTTCATCCCACTTATCGTCGGCGTACAGGTCGATGGCGGCGTCGTAGAGTTCTTCCTTGTCAGGCATAAGGCTTCTCTCGGAGTCGGTTTCGATAAGGATTATCTTAGCTGTATACTCCTGTTGACCCAACGATGTTGACCGAAGAAGAAATCTACGAAGTGCTGCGCGAGTGCTACGATCCGGAAATCCCGGTCAACATCGTGGATCTCGGGCTGGTCTATGGCGTGGCGATCAGCGACGCCGGCGTCACGATCCAATTGACGCTGACCGCGCCCGGCTGCTCGATGGGCGCGATGATCGCGAACGAAATCGAAGACAAGCTGCTCGGCATTCCGGACTGCGCGCGCGCCAACGTCGAGATCGTCTGGGAGCCGCCCTGGACGCCTCATCGGATGAGCGAGGCCGCGCGCAAGCAACTAAACCTCGACGACTGACCTCCCTCATTTCGCTACTTGAAGCCACGGCCCAATCCGATCGATAAACCCGCGCGCATCCGGGACGATTCTGCGCGCAAGGATGACAAGCCCGCGCACATCAGAGAGATGTTCGCGGCGATCGTGCCGCGTTACGATCTCGTCAACGGCCTGATGACCCTCGGGCTCGATCGGCGCTGGCGCCGGCTCACCGTGGCGCTGGCCGAGCCGCGCGGCGCGCGGATCCTCGATATCGCGACGGGCACCGGCGACCTCGCGTTCGAGGCGGTCCGGCAGGAGGCGCGGCAGGTGGTCGGCGCGGATTTCTGTCCCGCGATGGTGGTCGCGGCCGCGGCTAAAGCCGCACGCGTCGGAAAGCGCGGCGAGGTCGCCTTCATGGTCGGTGACGCGATGCGCTTGCCGTTCGCCGACATGACCTTCGACGCCATCGTCAATGGCTTCATGCTGCGCAACGTCGCTGATCTTCCGACGACCTTCGCCGAACTGTATCGAGTGCTCAAACCCGGCGGCCGCCTCGTCTGCCTCGATCTGACGCCGCCGCGTGGTGCGGCGCGCCATTTTTTCTCGCTCTACATCGCGACGATCGTTCCGCTGCTGGGCGTCATCGTCGCCCGAAACTACGCGGCCTACCGCTATCTCTTTCAATCGCTGAGCAGCCATCCCAACGCCGACCTCATCGCGAAGATGATGCGTGCTGCGGGTTTTGCCGAGGCCGCCTACCAACTCACCGGCTTCGGCACTGTCGCGATCCATCGCGGCCTTCGCTAGCGTGTCAGTTTGAATCTGCTGCCGACTTTCAGTGGATTTTGCGGGATCGTTTAACGGCGCGGAGCTGTGAACGATGAGATTTGCAGATATCCGGTGTTATGAGTCGAAGGATGCGGCTTTCCTGGGCGCGGTGTTTTTCGCCGCGGTCCGGACAGCAGGCCTGCGCGATTACAGTCAAGCGCAGGTCGAAGCATGGGCGCCCGCAATGCCGGACTCGGCGAGCTTTGAGGCGCGGGCTAAGGACGGTCGTCTGATTTTGGTCGCGGTCAACGAAGCCGACGAACCGATTGCATACGGAGACCTCAAATTGAACGGGCACATCGACCACTTGTACTGTCACCCGGAAATAATCGGCGCCGGAGTGGCATCCGCATTGTACGACCGGCTGGAACAGCAGGCTCGCGCGCGGGGAATAACCAGGCTCTTTGTCGAGGCCAGTGAGGCCGCGCGCCGGCTGTTCTTCAGGAAGGGCTTCGCCCAGGTGAAACGTCGCGATTTCATCCTGCGCGGCGTGAGCATTCACAATTATCTGATGGAGAAGTTCTTTATCGCGCCAGAGCCCTGAACCGCTTTCACCGATCGTGGAAGCGGCAACCTGAGCCGTTACCCGCACACCACCGGCACGCCACTGCGCAAGTCGATTGGAAACGACCGCGCCGCTTTTGTCATTCTGAAGGCAGTGAAGAATCCCGGATTCCTGGCCATGTATACTCGGCTTCACACGCTCATTGTGAGAGATCATCCGACTCTGGCAATTCTCAGGACGGCAATTTAGGCGGGATTAGGCGGGATGTTATGGGGTCGAGGCGGGATGGGCGGTTCGCTAACCGCCCGAAATCATTGAAGAATCAGGAGACCGCCGGCGACCATTTGCGGGCCGGAGTGTTTTGCCAGATTAGGGTGATCCGTGGTTTCGCCTTTTATTCAGAGAATGCCCCGAGTTGGATCATCTAAAGCTGTGCAATTTGATGGCTTACAAATTTGCAAACCCTCAAATTCGCCTAGCAATTACGGGGACTTTAGGGGAAAGACCGCGCGGAGCGGTTCACTTAAAGGTGAACCGCCGGGAAGTGAACCGCTAAACCGAAAGTGAACCGGGTTCAGTCAAAAGTGAACCGCTCCGGTCTTATTAGCCAGTGTTATGGGAGTTGAATTTGAATCGCACCACCGCGCCAGACGACCGGGCCCCAAAAAAGGAAATCATCTTGTCCTTCCAGCGAAACCTTGAAATCGATCCGGCCGCGCTCATCGAGCACGTCGATATGCTCTTTTCTTTTTCGTAGTTTTCGCAAAGCGGCCTTCGATCCGCGCCCGATAAAATAGATTGCTTCGCCGTCGATAGGAAACTCCCAGAGCTTCGGCGAAATGGTCGGATCGTCTGCAAGCAACCCATCAACCAGAACATCATCATTCGTCGAAATCAGGGGCGTGAATCTGGCCTGATAAATTCGAGCCAGAAAGAGACGGTTCGACAGCATCTTCACCCTCCCGACTAAATCGGCACGATGGAAGATTCGCCAACCCATCTCCGGCTCGGGATGGCGATTGAACAAGGGATAGACCAAGTTTTTCCTAAGAGAAAGATCGAAAAAAGGTAGGCGGATGAAGCTCTGTGGGAGCCCATTATCCTCCGTCTCGGGCTCGCCGGCCAACCACCCGACCGAAGTCTTCGTCGCCGACGCCAGGGCCAAAATAATTGGCCTGGGCGGTTCAGTTGTGCCGAAGTAATTTTGGATCGAGGTCGGGCTGAGGCCTGCTAGTTTAGCCAGGGCCGCTTTACCGCCGACACGTTCAGCAAGCTTTCCGAGCCGCTCTAAAAATAAGAGACGGTCGGCCCGTTCCGCCTCGTTCTCATTGAGATTTGACATTGCGTACTAAATCCGGTATTGAAGTTAGTGGTTGAGCTAGGATTCAAGATGTCGCTCGATACACTCCTTTCTAATTGCGAACGCGGCATAGGGCAAGATTGGCCGCCGGCCGACGTTGTGTGCGCGCTGCATAAAAAAGGCCTTTCGCTTCGCCAACTCTCCCTCTCCGCAGGGCTCCATGAGAGGACGCTATCGGTCGCTCTTCGCAAGCCGTACCGGTGCGGCGAAGTGATCATCGCCCGCGCCCTCAATAGATCGGTTTGCGATATTTGGCCAGCACGTATCGCAGCTCGAAGATTCCAAAATAGCAAGCGGCGTACAGGCTTCGTCGGCTCATGCGCGAGATAGAGGCCCGCGCGGCGATCATCGCGAAAGCAGCGGCCGAGCCGAGCCTGAGGCTAGCAGCCTGAGGCGAAATGTTCGGCGCGGCCAGCATATCCCGAACGGCTAAGCAGCTCGCGAAAGCTCGGCTGCCTGGGCTTCCCACCTCGCGAGATAAAGTTCGACGCTACGCTGACCGACACCAGTGGGCCGTCATAAAAATCAAGGCGATTGGCGGCGAGCATAACGAGTACCTCTTATCAAATCTGACTGCCGAGCAGCTCGCCGCACTCGCTCAGCACGAAGCCGTCAAAGGCTTGCCGGTCGCGACCGAGACCAAGCGCGTCAGCCGTTCTGATTCTGGCGCTGGCGCACCGTGCGCAACGCACGTTGTCGAAGTCGCGGCCGGCGAGACTATCGCGGTTCACGGGAGCCGAGAATACGAGCTGATCCGCGCCGAGCTGTGGAGAAAAGCCGAAACCAAGAAGCAGACCGTCAGAGACGAAGCGACCAAAGACGCAGCGGCGGTACTGAAGGCTTTCGAGTTGATCAGGTCTGGCTGTCCCAAGATGGAGGCATACGCGGAAGCAGCGCGAGAGCGCGAGGTCGCAGTTTCCACCCTGCGTGACTGGATCAGGGCCGTTAAATCAATTGAGCGGACCGACTGGGCCGCGGCTCTGATCGATGAGCGCGGGAATCGTTCGGAGGCTGCTGCCTACTCCTATCCGCAGAGTTTTTTTAACTACTACTCTTCCGATTACCTAAGGATGGACCGGCCGCCGCGGATCGCCTGCTATCGCCGCGCAATAGCGGCGGCTCGCGCCGAAGGAATTAGCGGCGACGATCTTCCGGCCGAGATCACGCTATGGCGTCGACTGCGCAAGGAGGTGCCATGGCAATCGATAAAGTTTGCGCGCCATGGCTCGGAAGTACTCCACCGCGCCTATCCTGCTCAGACGCGAGACCGTTCAATCCTGCACGCAATGGAGTGCGTCAACGGTGACGGTTACAGGTGGAACAATTCGGTGATTTGGCCGGACGGCGAAATTTGCCGCGTGCTCATGTGGTACTTTCAATGTTCCTATTCGAGTTTCATTCCGATCGAGTCGATCCAGTTCGGCAAAACTGAGCACGCCGGACTTGTCAGGTTGAGCATTGGCGGGCTGATCTCCGCTTACTGCATACCTGAGTTGTTTGTGATCGATAATACCATGGCGGCGGCGAGTAAATGGATTACGGGGCGGTCACCGAGCCGCCATCGTTGGACGACCAAGGAGGCCGACGTGTTCGGCCTGATTACGCAGTTGGGCGCGCGGCACATCGCGACGTTGCCACGCGTTGGCGGGTCATCAAAACCGGGTGAGCGCGCTGGCGGCGACTGGGATAGGGATATAGCTCGCTCTCCGGCGCTGGCGGGCAGTTGGCTTGGTCACAACACGGCGGCACGGCCTGACGCGACCCGCAAGCCCGTCCCATTCGAGAAGTTTAAAGAGATCGTGCTCGCCGGAATTGCCGAGAATAACGAACGACCCGGCCGGCGGAGTCCAGTCTGCCGGGGTCGATCTTTTGGGGAAGTGTTCCGAGAGAGTTTTGCGACGATCACGGTTAAGCGGCCGACACCCGAGCAGTTGCGACTGTGCCTGCTGGCCGCCCAGAAAGTTAGGTGCGCCAAGATTGACGGGCATATTGAACTGTTCGGCAATAGGTATTGGGGCGAGAGCGTCGCGGCACTCGCCGGACGGGAAGTGGTCGTCCGATTCGACCCCGAAAAGTTGCAGCATAACGTTTTCGTTTACAATCTTGATGGTCAAATCGTGGGCGAGGCGCAATGTCACGCCCCTGTCGGCTTCATCGACGCCAGCGCGGCGAAAGAGCATAACCGCCTGCGCCGTCAGAGCGGGAAACATTATAAGGCGCTCGCGAAAAATGCGCAGCGAATGTCCGCGATTGAGCTGACGGCGAAGTTACCAACTCCGCCCGCGCCACAGGTATTTATCCGGAGTAATGTGCGAGAACTATTTCGGCCGGGGCTTGAGCAGCCGAGTGGGGCGACGCCGGCGTCACAAACTCCAGCGCAATCGAAAGAAGATTTGGGCGCCGAGCGGCGCGCTTATCGCAAGGAGTTAGAGAAGATCGGCTCCACCGCTTGGGATGAGGATCAGAAGCGCTGGGTCGCTGTGTTCGATAGCGGCGTCCTTGGCGACGAGCCGCTTCAATACAAGTCGTTCTTGGCCGGCGCGCGACTCACGAGGTCGAACCGTGCGTGATTTGATCGCGGCGACCAGCCTCATGCGAGCGTTTGAGAAGGGGCTGAAAGATTTTTACGCCATCCCCCCCGAGCCGTACGCTTGCTCTGTCGCAATCTTTGTGTCCGGTCAGTCCGGCATCGGGACGACCACGGCCGCTGCGCAATTTGCGATCACAACTGACGCGGCATTATTCACTCCGCCCCCGAATGCGACGGACCGCACGTGGCTTGACCGCCTCTACGAATCGGTAGTCGGCGGGGAGCCTGCGCAGTGGGGTCCGGACAGCCGCTGGCGCGAGATCGAGCGAGAGCTTAAGCGTCGTGACGGCCGCGCGCTAATCGCGGACGAGATTGAAAACATGAATCACGGGCAGCTAGAGTCGATGCGGCATATCTGTGATCGCGCCCGCGCGAAACTAATCCTCTGCTCACGCGGCTCGTTGCTACGGGCGTTGAAAGCAGCCGCGACAGCGGAAATGCAGGTGTTGTCGTCGCGGGCGCACGTTCGCGTTGAATTGCCCGCTCCATCACTGCGCGACGTCAAGTTGCTAGCCCAGGAGCTGTCCGAAGTTGAGATCGCGGGCGATCTGGCGTCCGATATTTTCAAGCGGGCTGGCGCATCGATCCGCGCCATCTTACACGAACTCCAGGCCATCGAGCAGGCCGCCTTGTTCGCGGATGTAAAATCCTTGGATCTCGCTGGCTGGATCAAAATGCTCGGCGGGGTAAAGGCGGAAGCCAAACTTCCGGCGCCGCTCAAGGCGATCACCGCACGCGAGTTGCCGGTCCGCCTGAATAAAGGTGTGGCATGAAGGCGGAAATCAAAATGCCGCCGGAAACGAAGCGGCGGCGAGCGCTCGCGGCGCTACATGTCAGGAGAACCCAACTCGGCATCGACGAGAACACTTATCGCAATTTGCTCTGGGAGCTGACCGGCAAAACTTCTGCGGGCCAGATGAGCGATGATGAGATTGGCCGCTGCCTTGATGAATTTCGGCGGCGGGGCGCGCGATCGCATCGGACGATGGCGCCGGATCAGTCACCGGCGGCGCCGCAACTCAGGCTCGCGATCGCGATCTGGCGCGATCTCGCCGACATGGGCGTGTTGCATGATCCAAGCGACGCCGCGCTGAGAACATTTGCGAAAAGATTGACTGGCGTGGCGACGCCCGAATGGCTCAACGTGAAGCAGATGAACGTGCTGATCGAGAGCTTAAAGGTGTGGCGGCGGCGCGAACGGGAGAAACAATCCGGCGGAAACGATAATGAATGTCCGAACTGAAATTTTGTCGATGATCGAAGCAGAGGGGATCGCGCCGGCCGCGATCTCGCGAGAAGCGAAGATCGACGCGGCCGAGTTTTGCGAATGGCTCGGCGGCGGAAAGAAACCCGCGGAGTTTATGACCAAGCTGGCGGAGTTCGCCGCCGATCGCGCGACCGTGCGTCAGATTTTATGCTCGGTGGGAAACGATTTGCGGGCTATCGCGGCGTCCAAGATGCTGGACAATATCGCGCATCTTGCCGCAGCGATGGCAGGTTGCAACGACGAGGCCGAGCGTGACGATCTGCTCGGTCATATGAGCCTTTTCTTGCTCGATCTCAAATCGATTATCGCGTTGATGGGGCGCGAGCAGACGATCCGAAGCGCGCTATTGCCAGGCGACAAGCTGATGATCATGAAATCCGGCGGCAAGGCCACGGCCGGAAGGGCGGCCGAGTGATGGAGATCGAGCAGGCGCGGCGAGAGGGGGCGCGGTGGGGCATCTTACGCATCCTCGATGCGGGCCGGCCGATGGGTGTCAACGACGCGGTGATCTTGCGGGTTCTGATCGATGAAAAGCTAATTACGGCGGCTCGCGACCTGAAACGCGAGCTCGACTATCTCAATGGTCTCGACCTGATTCAAATCGAGCATGACAGGCACGGCAAGACTGTAGCGGCACGGCTGACGGCGGCGGGTGTCGAGGTGGTCGAGTACACGGCGGCGGCGCCGGCGGGAATCGCACGGCCGCATCGCGAGACGCACTAATGCCGGTCAGATCGACAATCAAGACTCTCTTGCCTGATGAGGTGAGGGCCGAGCTAGACCGGAGGCTAGTCGCAAGTGAGTTTTCGGATTACGACGGCTTAATCGAATGGCTGCGCGAGAAGGGCTTCGTGATTAGTCACTCCGCGCTTGGCCGATATTCCATGCAGTTCGAGCGCAAGCTCACGGCGATAAAGATGGCCAGCGAGCAGGCGCGCGCATTCGTCGAAGCCGATCCCGATATGACCGGCGCGATGGGTGATGCGCTAGTCAGATTGTTGCAACAGAAAATTTTCGAGTTGCTGCTCGAAGCGCAGGAAATCGGCGACACGGGGGATCTGGCGAAGCTGGCACGCGCCATCTCGCAGCTCGGCCGCGTAACGATTCGACAACGGGAATGGTCTGAGACCATACGCGAACGGCTCGAAGCGCAGAAGACGGCGGTCGGCAAAAAGATCGGCGCGATGAGAGGCGAAGGCGGCGGGCTAAGTGACGAGACCGCTGATGCTATTCGTCGCGCACTATTCGAGGATATCGATCCATTTAGTGAAAAGCGCGCGGCGGCGCGCGAATAAAAAAACCCATCAGGAGGATTTGCGAATGGAGAATCAAATCGAGTCGGGCGGCGCGGGGCGCCTCAACGGAAACGGGAAGCACCTAAACGGCAGCGCGGCGAGTGCTGGCCGGCCGACAGGGAAGGGGCACTCGGCAACTCGCTATCCGGACTTCACCATTTCGTCACTAGAACAACTGGCAGCTTGGACCGGCGATAGTTCTAAGAAATTGCGGCGCGCGATCTTTGTTCTAGTCCGTTCGCTGGGCGAGCTCGAAGAAGGAGCAGACCTACTAAGGCAACTCTCACAGATACGCCGCTATCGCGGGATCTGGCGTCTTACATCGGAGCCAGCCTTTCATAACGCCTCGCGCGACTACCATCACGCGAATCAGCGCGCCATCGACGCGCGCGATCAGATCCAGCAGGTTTCGATGGATCTGGTCCGGCATTGCGCAGTGCTGGCGGGTCCGGCGCTGGAAGAAACTGCGAACCTGGCGCGGCTGCTCGATCTAGCGAACGAGGTAACCGCTTCATTCTTTCCGCCGACAATGACGGATACCGACGACCTGCAGGCCGGGCTTGATGCTGATGTTTACGTCAGCCGCGCGCTTCATCTCTCGGTCGTACTGGAGGATGAGGCGAAACGAATCGCGAAATATGCATGCCGGCACCGGGCGCGGCACTAATTAGAACTGAGAATAAAAAATCGGGAGAGAGAGGGGGCGGAGATGGGGGACGATAGCAAAATGACGGATCAACTTGATGCGGCGGTGGAGTCGCTCAATGAGGCGGCGGAGCGGGCGTGGCAATCGCCGCCTATGCGCGTCGCAGCGCTGCTGAAGAGGCTGACGGTCGATACACTGATCCATCCGTCGCGGCGCGGTGAGGTTGCCGATCTAGTAAATGTCGCGAATCCGCGGATCGTCGAGGCGATCTCGCGCGGCGATGAGCAGACTCTCGCTAGTGAAAAAGACAAGCTGGCGCATGCGATTCGGTTTGGCGGGTACAGCAATGCGAAGGTCGAGCCGTCACAGATTGAGATCTGGGAAAAAACCTTCCGCTTCTATGGCTGGGACTCGGGAGAGATCGGGGTCGTTAAGGCGCGTCTCAAACCCGGGACGCAAATTCAGGCGGTCTCCTGGTGGGCGGTGAAGATCGACGGCCATGTGCATAAGCGCGAAGAGATTAGGCTCGGTATGCGACTGGCGTGGGACAAAGAGACTACGGACGGCCAATTTCTGGAGCGCTACGACGCGCGGAACCAGATCCCGAGGACTTCGACGATAGAGTTTCAGGCGTCTCGCGATCCTGAAATCAAGGCGGCGCTCGAACGGGTCAGGGCGTCCGGGATGGCCTGACGCGGGCGCGCAGAGGCCGCATAAAGCGTTGACAACGCTTTATGCGGTGTGGGGTGAGGGATGGCGGTTGAGGCGGTTTGTGGGCGGTGTGGGCAGGTGATGCTTGGCGCCAGATCAAATCAAAAATACTGCAAGGGCGGCCGGTGCCGCAACGCGGCCTGGGTGCGCGAGCATCCACGGCGACGCCGCCAGCGGAGCGTGATCGGCGCGCGGCTGAGCCGGGCTGAGCGCATCGCGGCGGCCGAGCTGGCGAGTTGGTTTCAATAAAAGGGGTGAGCGATGGAAATACCGGAGTTCAAAACTCGACAAGTTACATTTGCAAAGCACTTCGACTCGATCGTCGAAGCGGTCAATCGAATGCGGCCGATGCTAGATGCACTCGGCGATCGGGTGGCGGCGCTCGATGGCGCGTCAGCGGCAGACGATCTAAATGGCCCGAGGATAAGAATCGAAGCGAGCATCAGGGTGATCGACCGGCATCTCAAATCGATCAATTTGCACCCTGTCGAAAGCGAGTTGCGGTTGATCGGTGAGATACTGCGACAGGCTGACAAAGCCGCCACCACTGCGGAATAGTGGAAGAAGGTGGCGAGCTGGGCGAAGCGCTGGTTCTGTATCAGATGAGAAAGGGCCAGTTTAGCGCGGACTTCCTCGTTTTCATCCTGGAAGAGTTGCACGCGCGGCGAAACTTAGTCTGTGGATTTTGCGGATGGAGTCTGAAGCGGCACACGATCCTGATGTGCAATGAGTTGTCGGACGGGCATCGCTTCCGCGAGATGAGTTGGAACTGAGTATTCTAATGGCATCAACTCAAGAAGCATCGAGGACTCTGGTTGGCGCGGCGGAGCGGACTGCGACGGCGGTCCGCGACACGGTCGTCATTCCGGCCGAGGCGATCCTCGCGATAGTTGACCGAATCGCCGTGATGCGGCTGCCGGCGGATATACAGGCATCCGTAACACGTGAGATCAGCACACTGGCTGGCGAGATGCGCCTGAAACTAATTCGTGAGACTGAGTCGCTGAGGCACCTGGGCCAGACCCTTGAGCGATTCGAGCGGCGCCTGATGATGGAGAAGTCGAATGATCGAACTCGGTAAGACCTTAAGTAAACTCGCTGAATTTCAGGCCGCGTGCGACTCGCTGATCGGGACCTTCAATGATGTGAAACGGCCGTTCGAAGCGTCGATCATGGCGTTGCAGCGCATCCGCGCATTGCCGATCGAATCCGTCGAAATTCTCTCGCAGGGCATCCGGGAATGTAACGCGGCGACAGCGAGCATCCGCGCTCATTTGCGGGGAGTCGAAAGCATCGCGGCCTTTGGGGAGCAGTTCCTTGAGCTCGAACGTACACTGCAATGGGTCGTCGAAGGGCAAAAGCGATGAGCGAGGGCGCTTGCATCTGCCCGATCACCCCGGATCGGCGAATCACCAGGCCATGCGCGTGTCACGGCTCGACCATGGCGCGGAGCGCCGCGACTGAACACGCGCCGGAATGGATCGATCTGGTTCCAGCCGGCAGCTTTTCGACGCGCGATGGGCGCGGACCCTTCAAGAACGATCATCCCGACGCGGTGATCGCGGCGACGCGCGAGCTCCGCATGACGGCGGGTCTCCCAATTGATTACGAGCATGCAACCGACGTTGCCGCGCCGGAAGGACGGCCGGCGCCGGCGGCCGGTTGGATCAAAGAGCTGCGGATTGTGCGCGGCGGGATTCAGGGCCGGGTCGAATGGACCCAAGAGGGCGCGCGTAAAGTCGCATCACGTGAGTATCGGTATGTCAGTCCGGTTTTCGAGCACGACCAGGATGGGAACGTTCTATGCCTGTTGCGAGCAGCGGTGACGAATAACCCGAATTTATACATGACCGCAATCTCTTCGGCGAGGAGTGATCAAATGACTAGCCAATTAACGGCGCTGGAAAAACAAGTCTGCGCGCAGGTGGGGGTGAGCGAGGCGGAGTTCGCGGCGATGAAAGCGACGCGCGGCGGCACGACTAGGACGGGACTATTCAGTGCGGGAGCGCCGGCTCCGCTGGGGGTATGTGAAAACATCGCCCATCAGTTGACCGAATACGCGGTCACGCGCTCGACAGGTAATCTGCGCGCTGCGCACGCTTACATGACGAATTTCATCGGGCACGCGGCGGCGCGATTTCTGACGGCGGCCGACCTGGAATTTTGCAAACAACAGGATCTGAATTTCGCGAAGTTCGCGATCGCGAAGCACGCGCGGATGAGCGGCAAGCCGCTAACTTTCTCGCATGCCAAGGCCGCGGGTCTCAGTGACAATAATCCAGAAGATCCGGCGGAGCCGTCGGAGTTGCTGAAAATGGCGGCCGACGAAATCGCGGCCTTCCTCAAGGATCCGAATAATATCGAGTCGCTGCAGCACCTCTCTAACGCGGAGGGCTACATCCACGCCGCGATGAGGAAAGCCGGCGCCGTCCGTCGTAGCTACGCCGGCGAATGAGAATAACGCACTAAACTCACAAGGGAGAGAGATCGGAAAAATGGCGGAACCAAAAACACGAGAAATCACGTTGCCCTCGGGGCGCAAGGCGGTGATCCGCGAGGGCTTCGGCCGCGACCTAATGAGGGCGCAGAAGGTCGCGAAGACCGTCGATGAAATCCCGATGGCCCTGGTCGCGCAGCTCGTCGAGATCGACGGTGCGGCGGTACTGTATGAGGACCTGCTCGACATGAACCTGCCGGATGTTCTTATGCTCCAAGGGCGGGTGATGAGCGGAAATTTCGATTCCCCTCCCGCGCCGACTTCGCCGGTTTAGTTCAGTTCGGCTTTTTAGCCGTTGAACTGGAACGGATGAGTTTCGAGCGATTGACCTATTGGCTGGAAGCCGTGCAGGAGCATCAGGAACAAGTCAATAAGGAGATCGCGCGGGCGCGTGGAGGGTGACGGGTGTTTTCCGGCGACGGAGTAGCTGAAGCATGGCGGTAAAGCTTTTCGAGCTTGGCTATGTGATTGCACTGAAGGGCCTGGCGGCGTTTCACAGCGGCATGGCCAGCGTCACCCGTGATTTTGAAAAGATTAATGAAGCCGTCAAAAGCACGCAGGCCATGCGGGAGTTTTCTGCGAATCTCGGCATGATGGGCGGCGCCGCACTCGCCGCCGGCGGCGCGGCGGCGGGGGCGCTCTACTCGGTGCTCAAGCCGGCGATCGAATCGCAGGCGGAATGGTCGCGCGTGCAGGAAGCCATGAACGATGGCGCCGCGACGATGAAAAATCTAAACGAAGCGCGGGAGACGGCTAAGAAAATCGCGGCGGAGAGCGTGATCAGTGAAACGCAACTCGGCGAGGCATACTACGTCGCCCGTTCGAACATGATGAGTCATGCCGAGGCGCTCGACGCGGTAGCAGCGGCGAATGACCTGGTGATCGCGACGACGCGGAACGCGGCTGACGCGCAAGCGCAGATGGCGCCGACGACGCGCACGCTCACGACCATGCATCAGCTATTCGGAATGTCCGCGCGGCAGGCCGCCGATCAGATGGCGGCGCTCCAAACGCGATATGCGGAACTGGACATTTCCGAAGTAACTTACGGGCTTCAGTACGCACAGCCGGTGACCAAGCAGACAGGCATGGGCGTATCCCAAATGGAAGCGGCGCTCGCGATGTTGTCAGTCGGCGGGCTGCATGGCCAGGAGGCGGGCACGGCCTTTCGCGAGATGATCGCGAAGTTCACGACGGATTCGAAGTTGCAGCAATTCGTTCGGACGAATAAGCAAGGCGGGTTCGATCTGGCGGCTTCGCTCGACGCGCTCAAATCGGCAATGGCCGGACTTTCGCCGCTTCAGCAGGGGATGGCTCTCAAGGGATTTGGATTCAATCTTCGGGATGTTACCGGCGTGAACATCCTGCTCGGCAAGGTCAGCGAGCTCCGCGCCGCGACTGCGGATCTGGATCATTCCCAAGGCGATGCCGCGAAGCTCGCGGCGATCAGAATGTCGGCCGTCGACGAGCAATGGGCGAAGTTGTTCAACAATCTCGATCTGCTCAGAACGGCAATTGGAGAGAATTTGTTGCCGATCGTTAATCGCTGGATTCCGAAGCTGATAAGCGGGCTCCAGTCGATGCACACCTGGGTCGAACAGAATCGGGGCACCGTGACGATGCTACTCAAGGTCATGGCGGGCTTCGCGGCAGTGACGATCCCGCTCGGCACGATCGCAGTGCTGTTCGCGGGGCTCAGTTTCATCACGTCCTATGTTCCGGGGATGACCGCGCTGGTCGGAGTGATCGGCCGCGCCGGGATAGCTACGAAAGTCTGGACAGCCGCGCAATGGCTACTGAATGCGGCGATGGACGCGAATCCGATCGGGTTGGCGATCATCGGCGTCGCGGTGCTGATCGGAATCGTCTATGAGCTTTATAAACATTGGGACATGGTCAAGACGTTCGTCACCAAGATGATTCCCGAAGCCTTCCATTGGGGCGTCAACCTGCTGAAAAGCTTCGCCTCTGGGATCGCGAGCGCGGTGATGTATCCGATCCATGAGGTCGAGAAGCTCGCGGGCCGGATGGGACGCTTTTTGATAGGCCATAGTCCTCCGCCCGAAGGTCCGCTCCATGAGCTAAACCTCAGTAAAACGATCGGGAGCACCTTGCAGCCCATGGCGGTGCTGACTTCGATGCGGCGGCTGGCCGCCGCGACCGCAATCGCGGGGCCGATGTTGCTCGGCGGGGCGGGGAGCGCCGGCGCCGCCCCGGCGGGCATCACGATCAATTACTCAGTCAAGATCAATGGCGGCTCGCCGGACGAGTGGGCGAGGTCGGCCAAGCGGCACGCGGATGAGCTGATGCGGATCATCGGGCGGGAGATGGAGCGTCGCGACCGACGGAGCTTCGGCGAGTAAGGATGGTGGAAAAACGTGAAGCCGTTGAGTATGCGGTGAACAGCACGACACCGCTATAATCAGCGGGCCGTGTATCCCGTTCCACCTGACGAGTTGCTCTACGATCCTGAGCTCGAAGCGATGATGCCCGAGGAGCTCTCGCGCGTCGTGTTTTGAACCAGCTCGGTGAGATCAAACCATCCGAGCATCGCCCCGCCATACAACTCCTCCCGATATTAGCTGTGTTAATGGCCGCGCGGTTTTCCGGCCCGGCTGCCCTCGCGACGTGCGCATTATGGCGCGCATAAGCGCGAGCGATTGCCAGCTTCAAGTGATCGGATTGCCAGTTTCAAGTGATCGCCCACACTCATCACCGCTCCGCGCTTGACACGAACAAGCCAACTTTGTATTTTACTTATCAGTTAATTAACTGTATGGTTCAGCACAAGATGCCTTCCGATCAACTCAGCACCACTTTCGCGGCTTTGTCCGATCCGACGCGCCGCGCGATCCTCGCCCGCCTTGCCGCGGGCGAGCGCTCGGTGGGCGAGCTGGCCGCGCCCTTCGCAATGAGCCTGCCGGCAATCTCCAAACATCTCAAAGTGCTGGAGCGCGCCGGCCTGATCGCGCGGAGCCGCGACGCGCAGTGGCGGCCATGCCGGCTAGCGGTGGCGCCGCTCAAGGATGTTGCCGACTGGCTGGAGCACTATCGGCGCTTTTGGGAGGAAAGTTTCGATCGGCTGGACGAGTACTTGAAGGAGCTAAAGAACAAGCAGAACAAGGAGAAGAAGCATGGGCGCAAGTAGTGCTGCGATCGAAATCTCAGAACGTGAATTGGTCCTCACGCGTACCTTTGACGCGCCGCGCGCGCTGGTCTTCAAGGCCTGGACTGAGCCCGAGCAACGCGCGCGCTGGATCGGCCCGAAAGGCTTTACCGGCTCTGTCCTGCAGATGGACCTGCGACCCGGGGGCGCCTATCGCTTTCACATGCGTTCCGCCGACGGCACTGACCATTGGCAGCAAGGGGTCTATCGCGAGATCGTGCCGCCCGAGCGGCTGGTCTGCACTTATCTCTGGGCCGATGCGGCAGGCAACGCGAAAGGACCCGAAACACTACTAACTGTTACTTTCGACGAGCGCGACGGCAAAACCCTCCTGACGTTGCGTCAGGCGCTCTTCGAATCAGTCACGGCGCGCGATGCCCATCGCGCCGGCTGGAGCAGCTCGCTCGAGCGGCTCGCCGGTTACCTGGCGATTGCCTAATCGAATCAACCCAACACCAAGGAGGATGCAAGCGTGGGCAGCAAACTTAAACAATTTGAAACGCCGCGCATCGAAAACGTGGGACCAATACTCATTGTCGGATTGCGTGAACGCTTCACTGCATCGACGATGAACACAGTTCCGATGCAGTGGGAGCGTTTCGCGTCGCATCTCGGTAAGATCCCCAGCCAGGTGGGTCGCACGACCTATGGTCTATGCTTCAACATGTTTGGCAGTGCGCCGATCGAGTACCTCGCGGGTGTCGAGGTTTCCGGCTTCGCCGACGTAACGGCTGATCTCACCCGAGCGACGATTCCGGCGCAGCGCTGCGCGATCTTTCATCATCGAGCACATGTGTCTCAGGTGCACATTACTGTCGATACCATCTTGCGTGAGTGGCTACCCAGCTCAGGCTATCAACTTGCTCACGCGGCTCCCGATGCACCCGACTTCTTCGAACGCTATGGCGAGGAGTTCAATCCCTCAACCGGAACCGGCGGAATCGAGGTCTGGATGCCGCTCTCGGCATAACCGGCACAACCGAAAAGGAAGGAGATGCACAGATGAATCACAACCCAATCGTGTCACGCGAGGAGTGGCTCGCCGCACGTCAGCAGCTTCTGGCTAATGAGAAGGAGTTGACGCGGATGCGCGACAAGGTCAGTGCGCAGCGCCGCGCGCTGCCGTGGATCAAGGTCGAGAAGTCATACGTCTTTGACGGTCCCGACGGCAAGATTACGCTCGCCGAACTATTCGACGGCCGCAGTCAGCTTTTCGTTAAGCATTTCATGATGGGACCGGGTGCTGCGCACCAATGCGTCGGCTGCTCGCTCGAGGTTGACCACCTCGATGGCATACTCGAGCATCTTCAAAATCATGACGTAACCTATGCGGCGGTGGCGCGTGCGCCGATCTCGGAGATCGAAACTGTTCGCAAACGGATGGGTTGGCGCTTCCCTTGGGTTTCCTCCTATCACAGCGACTTCAATTACGATTTCAACGTCTCCTTTACCGCCGAGCAAATTGCTTCCGGCCACGCACTTTACAACTTTCAGCCGGCCCCGGAATGGGCCGCCGGATTGGAAGATCTCTCCGGGGATAGCATTTTCTACAAGGACGAAACAGGCGAGATCTTCCATACCTATTCGACGTATGGCCGCGGCGGCGAGCAGTTTCTCGGCATCTACGGGTATCTCGACGTGATGCCGAAGGGGCGCAATGAGGCTGGGCCATATCACTCGCTGGGCGACTGGGCTCGACCCCGGAACATGTACGGCAAGGGTGGAATCGTCGAAGGGAACGGCCGTTATCACGCGCCGCCCTGTGGATGTTCGATTCACAAGTGAGAGCGAACGATTTTCAAGAGGATTAGCTAATAGGAGAACTGCACCGTGCAATTGAGTGCTTATCTGGGATTCAAGGGCGAATGCGCAACCGCATTCAAGTTTTACGAGCGCTGTTTCGGCGGAAAACTCGAACTGATGCTGACCTACGGCGAATCGCCGATGGCCGATCAGGTGACACCAGCATCGCGCGAGCAGATCATCCATGCCCGTCTGCGGGTAGGCAACACGCTCCTCATGGGCTCGGACGCCCCGCCCGATCACTACCAGCAACCAAAGGGTCTCTATGTTTCGGTCGGTGTCGATACCGTTGCCGACGCGGAGCGGATATTCGGCGAGTTGGCGGAGAAAGGGGGCGTGCAGATGCCGATGACGAAGACTTTCTTTGCCGAGCGCTTCGGTATGGTGACTGATCGCTTCGGCATCGCCTGGATGGTCAACTGCGAGCCTGCCGCCTGACGGCCACATCATCGACAGCGATAGTCCCTGAACTCCCGCCGCGCCGCGGCCTACAATGACCTTGCCGCAAGACCTCGCCGTGATCGGCAGGATCGGCGCGGCGGAAGGTTCGCGATGAACGACCAAACGCTCGCATGGTGCCGACGGCTAATCGGATGCCGCAGCGTAACCCACGAGGGCACGCGCACGATCGCCGAGCTATGCGCCCGCGAGCTGCTCGCGCCGGCCGGGATCGAAGCGCGGCTCATTCCCTCAAAGGACGAGGGCGAGACGCAGGTCAACCTGCTCGCGATGATCCCGGGCGCCGATCCCGCCGCAGCGCCGCTGATGTTGAATACCCATCTCGATACGGTGCCGCCCGGAAATCCCGAGCTCTGGACCGAGTGTGGCGGCGATCCGTTTGCCGCGATCATAAAGGCCGATCGCGTCTACGGGCTCGGCGCCGCCGATACCAAACTGGATTTCGTCGCGAAGGTGATGGCGCTGATTGGTGCGAAGCCGCGGCGTCAGACCTGGCTGGTCGCGACCTTCGGCGAGGAGCACGGCCTGGTCGGAGCGAAGGAGCTCGCCACGGCGGGATTATTGCCGCGCGGCGCACTCGCCTTCGTCGGCGAGCCGTCCCGTCTCGAAGTGGTAACCGCACACAAAGGCCTGATGGTCTTCGAGTTGCGCGTGGGTTTCCGGCCCGATTCGCCGCCACGTTCGGCTGCCAAGATGCAACGGCTGCTCTTCGCCGGGCGTGCCGCGCACTCGAGCACCCCGGCGCTCGGCCGTAACGCGATCCTGCTCGCGCTCGACGCCCTCGCGGTACGACCGGAGTTAAGCGTCGCCTCGATCAGCGGCGGCGACGCCGTGAACAAAGTTCCCGCGCGCTGCGAGGTCCTCCTGCAAGGCGCCGCGCCAGGGGGGATTCCCGATACGCAAACCATCGCCATCGACGAAAGCTTATCCGCATTGCTTCCCCACGCGGCGCTAGCAACTCTCGCCAGCTTCGCTGCGGCACTCCAACAGTTCGCCGATCAGGCCGGCCCGCCCGAACCCGACTACGCGTCGCCAACCCTGACCTGCAATCCGGGCGTGATCCGCTCGACCTCCAATTCCCTCACCCTCGACTTCGAATTGCGCCCGCCACCGTCACTGGATCTCGACCGCGTGCGCGAGGGCGTCGCGCGGATCGTCACCCGCCTACGCGACGACGCGCCCGGCCTTGAACTCGACCTGCGCGAACGTCGCGCCAACCCGGGCTTTCGCGGCGCGCTTGACAGCGAAACCGTAGAGCTCGCCTTGGGCGCACTCGCGCGCGCTGGCTTGCCGCTGCGCACCACCGTCAAGGCCGGATGCACTGAGGCGGGTATCTACGCCGCCGCCGGCCTTAAGCCTGTCGTCTTCGGTCCGGGGCCGTCGACCGGGGTGATTCACGCACCGAACGAATACAACTTCCTCGCCGATGTCGAGGGGGCGATAAAATTCTATCGCGAACTCTTGCGGTCGTGATGTGCTCCAAAGTCGTTGGCTGGAGAGATGGCGTCGGCCCGTATCCGCGGGAGGACTAGGGACGCGTGATCCGAACCGACGCCTTTTATGGCCGCTCCGCGGTACTCGGGGGACTACAACGAAGCTAATTCTTATGTGAGCAATTGGCGGACCAGTCGAAAAATCGCGGCTTTCCTCGATTTCATGCACGTCGATGCAAGGGATCCTTGGCACCCAGGTGCAAAGTGGCAACTTCTCTAAGCAGCGCCGCTCATAGCCTTAAACGAAACGGGGAAGAATTTGCCTACCGTAAAGATCGATTTGTCCGAGAACCTCGGTCGGTGGACAGGATGGCCGCAGAACGAACTTCGTACAACCGGCCTCGACAAAAGCGCCAAGTTTTTCAATGATTTCACTGGCGGGACCGATCAGGCAACGCTCCGCGAGGTCCTCCTGGCGCATCGGCAGGTTGCGCAGGAATGGCGCGACCGTCTGCCATCCGGCGTCACGATCTTCGCAGACGTGCGTGAGCAGCAGGACCCCGGCCTCGCGCGGATTCACCTTGCGTCCGCGCTCTTCGCCAAACGCAATCAGCTTGGCCATGTCATGCTTGAATTCAGCCGGCGTGGTAAGCGCCGGAAACCAGCCGTCACCCAAGCGCGCGACCCGCTTGAGAATCGCGTCGCTCTTGCCGCCGATCCAGATGTCGAGCGCGCCCTTGCGCGGCTTGGGCTCGAGGGTCACGTCGTCGAACTGGTAGAACGCTCCACGATGCGTGACGTGGGATTCCGTCCACAGCCTGCGCAAGATCGCGATACCCTCGTCGAGCCGCTTGCCGCGCTCCTCCACCGGCACGCCGCTCGCCGCGAGGTCGCGCAAATCGCTGCCGCTGCCGACCGCCATCACCATCCGGCCATTGGAGAGATAATCGAGCGTCGCATAGGTCTTCGCCACGTGTACCGGATTGCGGGCGGGCAGGGTCAGCACGCTCGGTCCCATCTTCATCCGCTTCGTGCGCGCCGCGATCATCGCAAACATACACGCAATATCCAGGGTCGGATTGCGCGTCACGATATGGTCGGAAAGCCAGATGGAATCGAGGCCGACGGCCTCGGCCGTCTCGGCGTAGCGGCACAACAGCTCCGGCTCGGGCAGGCCATATTGCCATTGACCGAAGCCAATCCCGATCTTGATCCCGCTCATCGCTACAACTCCTTATTGGCTCTCATCGCCGAGGCGCGGTGAAACATCCCGCTAATCGGGATATAGCAGGTTATGGCCGATAGCGAGGAGCGGCTTGCGCGGATACGGTCGATGAGCTTGTGAAACCGGTGCGACCTGCCCTATAACCCGATCAGCGGCCGGCGACGCGGCGATGCTCGTCGCGCTAATCCGGCTAATCCGTGAGGTGATCATCATGGCACAAGGATTTACAATCTGTGTCGGCACCGTTGGCGCGGGCGTCTGGTTCAGTCCGGACAGCGGCGATCATTGGCGGCGCAGCAAGATGAAGCTGCCCTTCCACGCCGAACCCGGTGAGGTGCAAATTCGCACGCTCGCGGTATCGCCGCATAATCCTCATCATCTGCTCGCCGGTTCCGAGGCCGGGCTCTACTGCAGCGACGACAACGGCGCGAGCTGGGATCTGGTCGATTCGCCGATGGATGGGCAGCAGATTTGGTCGGCCTCGTGGCATCCGCGCGATCCCGACATCCTCTTCGCCGGCACCAAAGCGCCCAACGTCTATCGCTCGAAGGATCGTGGCGCGACCTGGGAGAAGCTGGCTGTGCCGATGGCCAAGGAATGCTTTGCCGGCGCCCCCAAAGTCACCAACATCGTGGTCGATTCCGCCGACCCGCGCACCGTTTTTGTCGGCGTCGAGATTGACGGCATCTTCCGCAGCCGCGACGGCGGGGATTCGTGGCTCCGCCTGCCGCCGCTCGGCGACAAGATGCTCAATCAGGATATTCACGGCGTCGCGCGCGGCGTTGGCGTCAAGCCCAAGCTCTACGCCACGACCCCCGACGGCATCTGGACCAGCCTCGACGACGGTGAGAGCTGGTCGCTGCACGGCTTTCCCAAATTCGCCGAGCGCGACGCGATCTCCTACTGCCGCGGGATGGCGCTCAAGCCCGACGACCCCAACGTGATCTTCGTCGGCAACGGCGACTTCATCCCGGGCAAGCGCGGAACCATCCAGCGCACCATGGACGGCGGCGCGACCTGGCAATCCTGCAAGCTGCCGGTCGAGGCGAATTCCGTGGTTTACTGGATCGCCACTCATCCGGCGAATCCGGACGTCGTCGTCGCCAACAGCCTCCACGGCTATGTCTTTACGAGCCACGACGCGGGCGCAACCTGGAGCAAGAACCGCCGCGAATTTGGCGAAATTCGTGCGATCGCCTGGATGCCAAACTGACGCGATTCGGCTACACTTGAGCGGATTGGGTTCAACGGACGTGTAAAAGTGCGCTTTCTTAGGCGACGACGCGTTCCAGCCCAAGTTGAGTGGAGTTAGCCGATGAGGTCGTTGCCAATCCAGTTTTTCGCGCTCGTCTTTGCGCTTGCACTATTTCCCCTCGCGGCCCTCGCTGTGGAGGCCCCCGATGCATCAAGCGTCGAGCTTGGATTCGAAGCGGCTGCCGGCAGACCTTTCGTTGGGATTCCCACCGACTGGAGCGATCGCCACGTAATTTTCTCCACCCCCTCGGACGACTCGACCCGCGCTCGCGTCGAGCGCAATCCGCGTTACTGGCTCGATCTGATGCGGCGGCAGCGCAGCGCCGCTCCGGTGGCGCGCCAACCGCTCGATCTCCAAGCCGCAGTCTTCTCGTCCGTCTCCAAACCTTCGACCGCGAAAAGCCGTCCGGGGCGCCTCAAGCGCGACTGGTCGGAGGCGCTCGGCAGCTCGACCAATTCGCAGGTGCGGCGAACCTTTCCGGCCAAGTATTCCTTTAACTCCACCGCCGGCAAATGCAGCGGCAACGGCGGCGACTATGTCGTCTACACGCTCGCCAACACCAGCGCGAATCAATTCAACCTGATCGCCTACGAAAATCTCTACGTGAATGACGACGGCATGGGCTATTGCCCGGGCACCGCCCCGACGCCCAAGTTCGTCTACAACGCATCGCAGAATCCCGCTCAGCCCCTCAATGGCGAGCCGGTAATCTCCCTCGACGGAACCAAAATCGCGTTTGTCGAAAATCAGAATCAGGGCGCTGCGCAAGCGCTCTTTCATGTGCTGCTCTGGCGCGAGGGCGACGTGCCGACCGCGGCTTCCCGGCCGTTTCCCGCGCCCTACAACTCCGTTGCGGGCGTGACGACGGCGCTTGCAGATTGCGCGGTCAACGGCGCCGTTGCGCCCTGCGAATACACCGTAACCTACAGCAGCCTCAACAGCGCCACCGCCTCTTCACCCTATGTCGATTACGGCAGCGATACCGCTTACGTCACCGACGACGGCGGTCACGTGCTGGCGATCGCGCCGGTCTTCAACGCCACGCCGGCCAATCCGCCCGCCATCGTCACCGGATGGGGCACCGCGGCGGCGCCCGCTGTCACCACCACCGGCGGTCATCAACTGACCCCTACGGTCTTCGATCCGGTCTCCGGCAACCTCTTTGTCGCCGACCTCACCGGCGGGCTCTTTTATGTCAGGACGAATTCCAGTTCGCCCGGGAGTTGCCTCGCCGGCAGCGCGCCCTGTCTGGGCGCGGCATCACTGATCATCGGCAGTCTTACCGGCGCGGTTACCGCTGCGATCGCAGACCCACCGCTCATCGATATCGACCGCGAAGCCGTTTACGCTTTCTCCCAGGGCCATCCTCCCGGCCTCGCGCTCGGTTCCTTTCTCACCCAATCGAACACTACCCTTTCAACCTCCGTTACCGCGATCCTCGGCAGCGGCATCGGCCTCGGCGGCGCGGTCGTTCCCGCCGGCGCCTTCGACAGCGCCTTCATCAATTCGACCGACGGCACCGGATTGATCTACGGCTGCGGCTTCAACATCGACGATTTCCCCAGGCTGATCGCCTTCCCGATCAGCGCGGGAACGCTGAGTACTGCGTCAGTCGGAGCCTTCTCGCTAGCGACCGCGCCGGCGGCTTGCTCGCCCCCCACTGAAACTCTGCGCGACGGCATTAAGGACATGCTCTTCATCGGGGTGCAAAACAACTGCCCGAAGGATGACAGCAGCAGCGGTTGCCTTTTTTCCTACAACATCACGAATGGCTTCCCGCAAACCTCGACGCCGATGTCCGAAATCCCGGAAGCCGGCGGGACCACCGGAATCACCATCGACAATACCACCGATATATATCGGCAGACCGAGACCAATCTGTATTTCTCGACCACCGCCAGCCGGACCTGCAATGACTATTTCGGCAATGCGCAGACCACCGGCCAATGCGCCGTCAGCCTCAATCAAAAGTTCCATCAAGACTGAAGCGAGCTTGGGCGCCGGCAGGAATGTTGCGCGCCGCGTCCAGCGCGAACCACAAGCTCCGATCGCCAAAAGCAGACGGGCTTCGACGCGCAGCGCGTCGAAGCCCGTCTGCTACACTGGCAGATAGAAATTAATTCGCGATCGCGCGGGCGGGCGTTACGCCGATTCGTCCCACTGCCGCATTGTGCTCGAGCACCTCGAGCCGTACCTGCTGGGTCTGCAACTCCCGCGTGAGGCCCGTGAGTTGCGCGTCGCGCCGCGCATCATCCCGACGCAGTGCCGCGATCTGCGCGTCCTTCTCCTGAACCATCGCATACAGCCCCTGGATCGCCGCCAGCGCGACGCCCTCGGAATCCAGCGTCGTGATATGCCGATTATCCTCGCCGACTTTGAAGGCCGCATAAAAATCCTGCGCCATCGGCCCGATATGACGGATTAACGGATTTTGCGTCTTGTAGTTCCAAGTCAAAACCGGAATTGCATCCAGCTCGCGCACCACTTCTTCACTATTGACCGGCTTGAAGTTCGCCTTCGCGTTGCGATCACTGAGCGTTGACCACGCACTGCTGCCCGCCGACAGATGCACCCCGGCGGTCGGATTGCCGAAGCTGTCGACCGCGGTGACGAAGCGCACCCCTCCAGCCGCGCGCGCCGCGAACTCGTTAGGGCCCAAGGGCAGGAAGGGTACCGCCTTGCTCGCGTCACTCCAGACGAAAGTGCCGTCGAAGGCGGCGTCGGCCTCGCTGCCCGCGGCGAAGCTTCCGAAACCGTCCGCCTGATTCTCCGTACCACCTGCGACAATCGCGTAGGGGCCGCTCGCCACATTCGTCAAACCGCCGAGGACGCTGGCCCCGTCTGCGGACGCCACATTACTCTCGCCACCGCTGATAGTAGCAAGCGGGCCTGATACGAGGTTATGAAAGCCGCCGCCGATCGTGCCGAAATCAGCTTGCACAAGGTTAGGACCAATCAGATCCTTGCCACTAAGTCCACCGCCGCCACTGATCGTCGCACCTTGGATTCCTGCTTCGACCATATTGCCGGCGTCGCCGCCGATAAGGTTCGGGCTGACGTCTTCGAACGCGTTGCTCATCGCCGGCTCATAGCGCATCACGCGTCCGCCGTTAGCCTCAAGCTCGAGAGGTTGATCGTCAGTCGTGCCGACGAAGTTGAGCCCCGCGGTCGTGCCTGCGCTGCCCGTCAATGACCACGCATCCTTGGAACCCGCGGGACCCGCCGGTCCTTCCGCGCCAGTTGCGCCGGTTGCGCCGGTTGCTCCGGTTGCTCCGGTCGGCCCAGCCGGCCCCTTTGCCCCGCTTGCTCCCACCGGTCCTGCCGGTCCTGTGGGTCCTGTGGGTCCGGTCGCTCCGGTCAGCCCGATCGGTCCAGCCGGCCCGGCCGGACCATTCGCCCCGGTTGCTCCCACCGGTCCTGCCGGTCCCATGGGTCCGATCGGTCCAGCCGGTCCGGTCGCCCCAATTGCTCCCACCGGTCCCATCGGTCCTGCCGCCCCAGTCGCACCGACCGCACCCGCCGGACCGACGGGTCCCGCCGGACCGGCTGGTCCCTGTGCGCCGATTGCCCCGTTCGGCCCTGCCGGTCCTTGCGGCCCGACTGCCCCCATGGGCCCAGCCGGCCCGGTCGTACCGATCGCACCGGCAGGCCCGGCCGGCCCTGATGAATTCCAGGTCACAGACGTCGAAGTTTTGCCACAGACCACCGTACCGACGGTGAGCTTACTCAGGCTGCCGGTTTTCTTGGCGCAGGCGCTAAAAGTTTGCGCCAGCACGCTTGGCGCATCAATAAATAAAATCAGAGCACTTACAGCGAGCAGAGCTGTCACTGACAGCTTTATGCGGACTCTATTCATCATATTTTCCCTCAACTCATATAAATTCAGGTCTAACTAGCGTATATATCGCTATGCCATATTTTGAACAAGCACAAATCGATTATCTTTATCAATGTTCGGCACGTGAAATTGCGACCCGCCGATCCGGCCTTCTTGAGTCACCTCGATCGCCGCGCTCAGCCGCAGAGCGGGATTCCGATACTTGTCGCCGAGCCCGTAGGCGGTGCGATCGACAATTTCGGCCCGCGAACTTGCTTGAAGGGTTTTAAGTCCCTAAGCTGCGCGATACATCGGCACGCGCCGAGAGCTGGACGGAGGTCACGATGGCTGCTGCAGAGGTGGAAGCGAAGGTCCGTGAAATTATCAGCGAGCAACTTGGCGTCGCCGCCGACGAAGTTACGCCGGAGGCCTCGTTTATCGAAGATCTCGGCGCCGACTCGCTCGACATCGTTGAGCTCGTGATGGCGCTCGAGGAGGAATACGGGATGGAAATCTCGGATGAGGACGCCGAGAAAATCCGCACGGTCAAAGACGTCATCGGGTATATCGAGGCGCACAAGAGCTGACCTCATCCCCGTCTCCACTCGCGACCGCCACCCGTCCCACGCGCCACAGGATCGACGCAGCCGCAAAGCCGAGATCGCATCAGGACCTCCGCACCAACGGTATGCCCCGCGGCTGCACCGCAGATAGGATAAGCAGATGCGCTGTCCTTTCTGCCGCCATCGCGGGAATCGTGTGGTCGATTCGCGCATGTCTGGCAACGGCGCGACGATTCGCCGCCGCCGCGTCTGCAGCGGCTGCGAGCGGCGCTTCACCACCTACGAGCGCGTCGAGGAGACGCCGACCATGGTGGTCAAGAAGGACAACCGCCGCGAGCCCTACGACCGCAACAAGATCGTCGCCGGCCTGACCAAGGCCTGCGAGAAGCGGCCGGTCTCGACCGAAACCATCGCCGAAATCAGCGATCGCATCGAAGCCGCCGTCGCCGAGCGCGGCGCCAGCGAGGTCCCCAGCACCTTCATCGGCGCCGCCGTGATGAACGAGCTGCACCAGATCGATCAGGTCGCCTACGTCCGTTTCGCTTCGGTCTATCGCTCGTTCAAAGACATCGAAGAGTTCATGCACGAACTCGAAGAGCTGATCGAACATCGCAAGCGCGAGCCGGCCGAGACCACGCCTCCGCCCGAGAAAAAACGGCCCGCCACGCGGAGCGTCGCGGAGCCGGACGAGCGCGCTCGCGGGCCGCGGATTCAGGATGATTCGCCCCGCACGCAGAAGCCCGGCACAACTGAGTGACCGCTCGGAGCAAACTCCCGGCCGTCGCGCGCGACGAGCACTTCATGCGCGCCGCCCTCGCGATGGCCGCGCCGATGCTCGGTCGCACCGCGCCCAACCCGGCTGTCGGCTGCGTCATCGTGCAAGGTGACAGGATCGTCGGGCATGGCGCCACGGCACCCGGCGGCCGTCCCCATGCCGAGACCCAGGCGATTGCCGACGCCGGCCCCCGCGCCCGCGGCGCGACCGCCTTCATCTCGCTCGAACCCTGCGCCCATCAGGGTCAAACGCCGCCCTGCGCCCGCGCCCTGATCGAGGCCGGCGTCGCGCGCGTCGTTGTTGGATGCCGCGATCCCTATCCCCTCGTGCGCGGCCGCGGCCTCGCGATTCTGCGGCGGGCCGGAATCAGCGTCACGCTTGGCGTGCTCGAAGACGCCTGCCTCCGGCTCAACCAAGGCTTCATCACGCGCGTGACGCGCGGCCGTCCGTTTACCATCCTCAAACTTGCCACCACGCTCGACGGCCGTATCGCCACCGCGAGCGGCGACTCGCGCTGGATCAGCTCGGCCGCGGCACGCGTGATCGTCCATCGCTGGCGCGGCGAATGTGACGCTGTAATGGTGGGTGCGGGAACCGTAATCGCCGACAATCCGCGCCTGACCTGCCGACTGCCGGAGGGTCGTGATCCCGCCCGCGTGATTGTCGATACGCAGCTGCGCTGCGATCCCGTATCGCGGGTTTTCCGCCAGCGTTCGCCCGCGCCGACGATCATCGCGACGACTCCGCAAAATCTGTCGCGCGCGGCTGCGCGCTATGGCAAGCGCGTCGAACTGATCGCCGTGCCGCCCGCGCGCGACGGTATCGACGTGGCGCTGCTGATGCGCGAACTGGCCGGCCGCGGATGGTCACGGGTGTTGCTCGAGGGCGGCGCACGGCTCGCCGGCGCGGCCCTGCGCGCCAAAGTTGTCGATCGGGTCGCCTTTTTTGTTGCACCGAAACTTCTCGGCGGCGGGCGCAGCGCCGTCGATGGGCTCACTCCGCGCACGATGCGCGATGCTCTACATCTTATTAATTTATCCGCCTCTCAGGTTGGTTCCGACTGGCTGCTCGAAGGCGACCTCATCGCCTAACCCCCGAGCGCTTCCTTAACGCATCCGCCGCTGTTAGGTAAAAGCCCATGCCCAGCCTGCTGCTCCGCTCTCCGAAGAATCCCCGACACCTGGCCTGCGCCGCGCCTTTGCTGGTCGCGCTCCTCATATTACCGGCGCCTCCCGCCGCCGCGCAGGCCGCCGATAGCCATCATGCGATGGTCGCGGCCGAGGGCGACCTCGCCGCGCAGGCCGGCCTCGACGTCCTGAGACACGGGGGCAACGCCGTCGATGCGGCGGTCGCCATCTCGTTGGTGCTGGGCGTGACGAACTCGGGCTCGTGCGGAATCGGCGGCGGCGGCTTCATGCTGATCTATCATGCGCACGAACACAAAATCTATGCGCTCGACTATCGCGAGGTGGCGCCCAAGGCGGCCAGCTCGACCATGTACATCCGCGACGGCAAGCCCGACGAACAACTCGCGCGCACGGGCTCGCTCGCCGTCGCTGTCCCGGGCGAAGTAGCCGGACTCGACGCCGCGCTCAAGCGCTTCGGCACGATGAAGTTTTCCGCTCTGGCAGCGCCCGCGATCAAGCTCGCGCGCGACGGCTTTCCGTTGAGCGAACACATGGCCCGCGACGTTGATTTTTCAGCCGATCAGACCCGGCAGGACGCGAGCTTTCGCGCGGCCTTCTTCAACTCCGACGGCACCCCGTTCAAGGCGGGCGCTACCGTCTATGCGAAAAATCTCGCAACCCTGATGGAAAAGCTCGGCGACGATCCGGTCCGCGAGTTTTACCACGGCAGCGTCGCCAACGCGATCGCAACCTATATGAAGGCCCACGGCGGGATCGTCACCGCCGACGATCTTGCCGCTTATCGTCCGGTCTGGCGCGCGCCGATTCATCTGGGCTATCGCGACTATGACCTCTATACGATGCCGCCGCCATCCTCGGGCGGCGTCGTGCTCGAGATGCTCGGGATGCTCGCGCCCGGTCATCTGCGCGCCTTCGGGGTGGACTCTCCCGCCTACCTGGTGCAGTTGATCGAGGTGATGCGCGAGGGCTTCACCGATCGCGACCAATACGCCGACCCGGCCTTCGTCAAAGTTCCGATCGCGCAACTGCTCTCGCCGACCCATCTGGCGGCGGCACGCGCCGCCGCCCTGCGCGATCACCGGCCGCCGCAGGTCAGCGTTGCGCATGATCACGGCACCTCGAATTTTTGCGTGGTCGATGCGGCCGGCAACGTCGTCGATGTGACGACGACGGTCAACACCATCTTTGGCGCAAAGCTCATGGTGCCCGAGCTCGGGCTGATCCTGAACGACGAGATGGACGATTTTGCGATCGCGCCGCAGACCCCCAACGCTTACAAGCTGATCCAGGCGCAAGCGAACGCGGTCGCCCCGGGCAAGCGTCCGCTCTCGAGCATGTCGCCGCTGATCGCGCTACGCGGCGGGCGCCCGGCGCTGGTCGCCGGCGGCTCGGGCGGTCCCACGATCATTACCGGGGTCGCGCAGATTGCCCTCGACATGCTGGATTTCAAAATGCCGGCGCAGACCGCAGTCGATCTCCCGCGCATCCACCATCAGGCGCGACCGACGACCGTCTTCGTCGAGAAGAGTATCGGGGCCCCGACCATCGAGACGCTAACCAGGATGGGCTATCAGACCAAAGTGGTGCCGGAGTTGGGCGCGGTGAACGCTATCGGGATCGCCCCTGACGCCCTCGACGGCGGCTATGACCGGCGCAAAGGCGGCGCGGCCCTCGGCTACTAAGAACCCCGGCCCCTTCTCTGATTGACGAAGGGTGGGAGGGCGCCTTGAAACTGCGGCTCAGCTTGCGGATCGAACGCGCAGGCGGTTCCTGACGCCCTTAACGCCGCCGGTCGTCTCTGCGACGTGGCGCGCCTCTCCGGAAACCCTTTCGGACGCGACCCTGCCGCGCAAAGTAACGACCCCCGCGACGGTAGTAACGTGGATGTCGGCGCCCTCGGTGATATCGTTCTCGTGCAGAGCAGTCTTCACCTTGGCGGTGATCGCAGTATCTTCCGTAGCCGTCGCGGTGCCGTGGTAAACGTTGACCGCGGCATGGCCGACGCTGGAACCGGCATTCTCGGTATCTTCGCCGGCCTTGTGAAACGACTCGCTGGCCGATTGCGCAAACAGCGGCCCCGCAAACGCGAGTGCAAGAGCAACCATTGGTACAACAGGCTTAAGGGCTGATCTGACTTTCATCGGTTTTACCTCCTTTGCTTTCAAGAAATGATTATACCGGAGCGCAAGCATAGCTAGAGCCCGTCATGAACTTCATCGAGGGCGGCCCGGAGATTGCTGACGATGAAATCGATCTCCGGTAGCCCAATCACGAAGGGCGGCGTGACCATCACCGCGTCGCCGCCGAGGAGCGGACCCGCCATCCCGATCGACGGATAGACAAAGAGGTCGCGCGTCATCGCGGCGTCGAGGACGCGCCGGGTCAGGCGCATCTCGGCTGGATAGGGCGTGCGCGTGGCCTTATCTCGCACCAGCTCGATACCCCAAAAGAGGCCCGCGCCGCGGATGTCGCCGACCATCGGATGACCTGAAAGTTCTTCTTTAAGTTGCGCGCCGAGCCGTGCGCCGAGCTCGGCGGAGCGCTCGACCAGATGCTCGCGCTCCATGATTTCGAGCACCTTGTCAGCGACGGCGCAGGCCAGTGGATGTGCGCTGTAGGTGAAGAACATGAAATTGGCGTCCCGCTGCTCGCACTCCTCGACCAGTTGCGAGTCCACCGCGATCATCCCCATCGGCATGTAGCCGCCGGTGAGGCCTTTGGCTGCGACGATGATGTCCGGCTTGACGTTCCAGTGATCGACGGCGAAGCGTTTACCGGTGCGACCGAGGCCGGTCATCACTTCATCGGCAATGAGCAGGATGTTGTGGCGCCGGCAGATGTCGGCGATCATCGGCCAGTATTCTTTGACCGGCGGGACCGCGCCGCCGGTCGCGCCCATCATCGGCTCGGCGACGAAGGCCGCGATCGTCTCCGCGCCGTGACGTTCGATCTCGCGTTCGAGCGCGACGGCGCAATCGATTCCGCATCCGGGGTAGCTCTTTTCCCACGGGCATCGATAGCAAAACGGCGGATCGATATGTGGCCAGTCAAACATGACATGCTCGTAATCGGCGCGGCGGGCGCGGTTACCGCCGACCGAAAGCGCGCCGAGCGTGTTGCCGTGGTAGGAGAGCCATCGCGAGATGATCTTCTTGCGCGTCGTGCGGCCGTGGACCTTGTGGTACATCAGCGCGAATTTGAGCGCCATCTCGATCGCCTCCGAGCCGCCGCTGGTGAAGAAGAAGCGGTCGAGGCCGCGCGGCGTCCAGCGCGTCAGGCGTGCGATCAGGCGCTCGCGTGCAGGATGAGACCATACCGGCAGGACGTAGTTGACGCGGGCGACTTCCTCGGCGGCGACGCGCGCAATCTCCTCGCGGCCTTGGCCGATATTGACGACGACTGCGCCGGCCGCGGCATCGAGGATTTTGCGGCCGTCGCGGGTGAAGAGCCACGCGCCCTCAGCGCGCTCGATCACCAGCGGCTCGTAGGGACTCTCCATGAACATCGTGGATCGCGAACTGTACTCCGACATTATGCGCGTCCCGTGCCGATAAGCTGGTTGAGTTTCATTGGGCAATCTCAATCTTCAGGAAGAACTTTAAGTTTTGTCTAAGACCGTCGGCCGCACGTATAGCTAAAGTGATACTTTAATCTCTTGAAGCAGGCGCCGCTTTGAGCTTCTTCGGCTTTTCTTACCAAACAACCTTAGCACCGCTGGCGAAACGAAAGCACCGCTGATGCCTCTCAACTAACGGCGGATAACGGCGCGGCGATCTTCTCGAGACTGGTCCCTTCGGCCGCCACGCCGAGCAGTATTTCGAATATCGCCGCTGCGAGCATCAGGGCGGCAGCGATGAGATAGCCGCCAAACAGCTCGAGCCGCGAGCCTGAATCGATGAGCCGGCCGAAAAGCCACGGCGCGACGACACCGCCCACCGCGGTTCCGGCCGAGAAGAAAATCGCGATGGCCAGAGCGCGCATTTCGAGCGGAAAGATCTCGCTCACTGTCAGGTAGGCCGAGCAGCCCGCGGGCGAAGCAAAAAAGAAGATTACGCTCCATAAAACCGTCTGGTTGGTGGCGGTCAGCGCCTGGCGATAAAAGAGGTATCCGCTCACCGCCAAGAGCGCCGCCGCGATCGCGAAGGTCGCGGCGATCATTTGACGGCGTCCGATCGTGTCAAAGAAGTGTCCAAGCGCGAGCGGACCGAGAAAATTCCCGATCGCGAAAGGCAGAAGATAAAGGCCGGTGCGATCAGCCGCGACGCCATAGTAGCGTGCGAGTACGAGTGCGTAGGTAAAGAGGATCGCGTTGTAGAGGAAGGCCTGGGCGCTCATCAACGACAGCCCGAGTATCGAGCGGCCGCCCAAGCTGGTGATTAATGGCTTCAGCATCGCGCCCAGTCCGAATTCGTGACGCGCCCGGAGCCGGATAGCCTCGGCGGGCGGCGGCGGCTGAAGCGATGCGCCGGTCTCCTGTGCAACGAGCGCTTCGATTTCGCCCAGGGTTTTTTCGGCCTCGTCACGTCGCCCATGGGTCATCAACCAGCGCGGGCTCTCCGGGATGAATCTGCGCAAGTAAAGAATTACAAGTCCGATAAGAGCGCCCGCGCCGAAGCCACAGCGCCATCCGAGGTTCGGCGCAATGAGGCGAGGGTCGAGCAGGAGCGCCGTCGAGGCGGCCCCGGCGGCGGCGCCGAGCCAATAGCTGCCGTTTATGATCAGATCGACTTTGCCGCGCAGGCGCGCCGGAATGAGCTCGTCGATGGCGGAGTTGACCGCGGAATACTCGCCGCCGATCCCGCTTCCGGTGATGAAGCGAAACAGCGCGAAGCTCCATAGATTCCAGGACAGGGCCGTCAGGCCGACGCCGATAAGATAGATACCCAGACTGATGAAGAAAAACGTCCGGCGACCGTAGCGATCGGTCAGATGGCCGAAAATCAGCGAGCCGATGACGGCGCCGGCCAGATAGGCAGAGCTTATCGCGCCAATTTGCGCGCCGGTAAAATGCAGGACGTCGGGCCGCTGAAGCACCGCGCTGATTGCTCCCATCAGCGTGACTTCGAGCCCGTCGAGAATCCAGGTTACGCCCAGGCCGATGATCAGCAGCCAATGAAACCGGCTCCAGGGTAAACGGTCGAGGCGCGCCGGAATCAGCGTCTCAAAGGTTTCTTCGTCGCGGGTTGGGATGGCCACGCAACCATTCTTTACAGCGCGGAGGGCTCCGCTGCCATCGGTCGAAAGCGCTGATAGATCGGTTTGCGGGTGCCAAAGCCGCGAAACTATCCGGTGCGGCTAGGCCGATTTTTCGAGCTTGGCGGGCTCGGGGGGCTTCGCCTCTTCCTCGACCCAGCGGAGCTGCTGATAGTTGAAGCGTGCGTTCTCGATCGCGTTGAATTTGACGATCGCGAAATAGGGCGAAAGATCGAAATCGCGCGGCGTCACCAGTGACGCTGCGACCTGCCGCAGCAACCCGGGCGCCGCCGGGCCGCCACGCCCGAAGCGCCGCAGTAAGCCGATCGGGCGCGGCAGTACGAAGCCGTCCGGATATGGCTCATAGTGCGGTACGATTGGGAAGCGCACGCGCTCGAAGCATTCCGCAATCATGCTCGAGCAGATTACGCGCGTCGGATCGCCGCTGCCGAACTGCAACGCCCGCCGCCGCAGCCGCGCCGGCACCAGATGCACCGGCAGAAAATAGCGCATCAAATCGAAAATGTTTTTGAAATCGTAGCGCAGGCCAACCGTGGCCAGGGCGTGGTCCACGACCTCGCGCTGGTCGGCGGCAGTGAGACCATAAGGCCGGCAGAGACGGATATTGAAATTCACGTATTTGCTGATCGGCGTCAGCAACACGCCGTGCTCGACCAGGGCTTCGACCACGAGGAATTCGGCCTCGTCGGCAAACTGCTCGCGCACCTCGCGCGCGCGCTCACCACCCCGCCGCATCACTTCGTCGCCGACATAGATGCAGGCGTGCGACCAGGAGCTCTGCGTCAGGTATTTGATGCATTCGCTGACGCGCTCGTTACCTTCGATCAGGATGACATCGCCCTTGCGCAGGATGCGTCGGAGCGCAGCCATATCGTTGGGGATCGTGAGTGTGTAGCGGGCGACGGGCTTGGTCAGGATCGCAATCGCCCAGGCGGCCATTTTCCGCCGCAGGTAGGTGATCGGATTGATTCGACTGAGCAGCGACATCGTATCCGCATTCTCGCGGGTCAACCCATGCTAACGCTGGGGCGCGCGGGAGAACAGATCGAGCCTGCTATGTGTCTGCGATATTTGGAAAACCGCCGGGTCTCAGCCGCTGAACGTCCCGACGATGCCGTAGAACGGCACCTGCACGACCGGTTGGCCCGGGTCATCGGTCTGGATCGCGACGCTGCCGCGCAGGGTGCCGTTGGGCGAGTTCGGCGCGAGCTCGAGCGTCAGCTTGAACTCCTTGCCGGGCGTGATCGGCGCGATTGCCGCGCTGACACCGCGGTTATTGGTCGAAACGCCGAGCACTTTGACGGCGCGATCGCTCGCGTTCACCAGCCGCGCCATCCGGACGGCGCCCGCGTGCGCTTTCACGATGCCGAAGGAAATCTGCGGCGGCGTCACATTCAGATCGCCGAGCACCGTCCCATACACCGGAATATTGAGCGGCGAAACGTTCGTGGCGATTTTGACGACATCGGTAAAGGTCGCCGCCGGCGTGGTGTTGAGCAGAGTCAGAAGCAGGACGGCACCGGGTTTGCCGTCAGTACGCGGCTGCTGGGTGACCTTGAGGTTGGGGCTCGAATTCGTGATCGACGTGATGCGGAAGCCGCCCTTGTCGATCAGATCGCTGACCATCACCTGGCGCGAGACCTCGGTCCCATGCCGCACCTTGTCGAACACCACCGGGCTCGGATTAGCGTCAACTCTGACCTTGACTTCGCCCTTGATCGTCAGCGTGACAAGTTTCTCTTTCGGGTCATTGGTCGCGACGGTGATCAATCGTTGCGAAGGACCGCGGTCGGCGCTGGTGTCGAAAGTTGCGGTGATCTGCGCGAGCTCGCCCGGCGAGAGCTGCCGTTTGTCCGGCTGCGCGACGGTGCATCCGCACGAGGTCTGCACGTTGCCGATCGTCAACTGTCCGGGGCCGCCGTTGCCGATCCAAAAAGTGTGTTCGACCTTGTCACCTTGAAAGACCGTGCCGAAATCATAAACCGGCTCGCGCACCTTGGCCGAGGGCGCCGCCGTCGAGGCGCCGGCGGTCAGCCCGCTGAGCCCGCCGCTGGACTCCGATGACAGTCCCGGTGGTAGCTGGATCGGTGCATCGCTGGAACTTTGCGCGAATCCTCGCGCGGTTGCGCCAAGCAAAACCCCAATTGCAACTATCGCGATTGCGACGCTCCGCCGATGAATTGACAAACCGTCCGCCCCGCCCTTCTCGCGCAAGTCAGGAGGCCTTCGCGAGTCGGAGTTCGCCGGCCGCGTCGCGACCTTCGTAACGCTTGAGAAAATCCGTCGCGTAATGGCCTGCGCGAAAATCCGGGTCGGCCAGAATCTGCAGATGGAGCGGGATATTCGTCTTGATCCCGTCGATCAGGTATTCACGCAGCGCGGCCTCGGCCCGCTTGATCGCGAGCGCGCGGTCTTCCGCCTGCACGATCACCTTCGCGATCAGCGGATCGTAATGCACCGGCACGCGATAACCGTCGTACAACGCCGTCTCGATCCGCACTCCCAGGCCGCCCGGCGGATGATGGCTGCTGACGACACCCGGCGACGGCAGATGAGTCTGCGGGTCTTCCGCATAGACCCGGCACTCGATCGCGGCGCCGGCAAATTTCACCTGCCGCTGCTTGAGGCCCAGCGGCTCGCCCGCCGCAAGCCGGATGCTTTCCTTCACCAGGTCGATGCCGGTGACCATCTCGGTGACGCCGTGCTCGACCTGAATCCGCGTGTTCATCTCGATAAAATAGAACGCGCCGTCGGGGGCGAGCAGGAACTCGACCGTACCGACGTTGGAATAGCCGACGACCTCGGCCGCGCGCACCGCGGCCTTACCCATCTTCTCGCGCAGCCGCGCCGTCATCGCGGGCGAGGGTGATTCCTCGAGCACCTTCTGATGCCGCCGCTGAATCGAGCAATCGCGCTCGCCCAGATGAATCGCATTGCGATGATTGTCCGCCACAATCTGAAACTCGACGTGCCGCGCGCGCTCGAGATACTTCTCGAGGTACATCGTCCGCGAGCCGAACGCCGCCTCGCTCTCGCCGCGCGCCAGCGGAAACAGTTTCGCGAGTTCGTCGGCGTCGCGCGCAATCCGCATCCCTTTGCCGCCGCCGCCGGCCGCGGCTTTGATCAGCACCGGGAAGCCCAGCCGCTGGCCGTCGGCCAGCGCGTCACGCAGCTCGGTGATTCCGGTGCCGACGCTGCCCGGCAGGGTCGGCACACCCGCGCGTTGCATGATGCGGCGGGCTCGCGGCTTGTCGCCCATCAGCCGGATATGGCGAGCACGCGGCCCCACGAAATTGACCTCCGAGCGGCGGCAGGCCTCGGCAAAATCGCCATTCTCGGACAGGAAGCCATAGCCCGGATGGACGGCGTCAGCGCCGTAGCTCAGCGCCGCGCTCATGATCGACGGAATGCTCAGGTAGCTGTCCTCGGCGGCGGGTGGTCCGATGCAGACCGCCTCATCGGCCATCCGCACATGCAACGCGTCCTTGTCCGCGGTCGAATAGACCGCGATCGTCTCGATGCCTAATTCGCGACAGGCGCGGATAATCCGTATCGCGATCGTACCGCGATTCGCCACCAGCAATTTCTTGAATGTCGCCATGCTTGTTTCGGCCTAGCCGATCTCGGTTCCGGCTCAGGCGGTCTCCCTGGTTGCGGCTCAGCCGATCTCGACGATGACGAGCGGCTGCCCGTATTCGACCGGCTGCGCATTTTCGCACAACACTTTCACCACCCGCCCCGCCACCTCCGCCTCGATCTCATTCATCATCTTCATCGCCTCGATGATGCACAGCGTCTGGCCCTTGCGCACCGAATCGCCCTCTTCGACAAAAGGGTCGGCGTCGGGCGAGGAGGCGCGATAGAACGTTCCGACCATCGGGCTGACAATCAGCCGCTGATTCTCGGCCAACTCGGGCGCGGCAGCCTTTCCTCCTTCCCGCGCCGGCGCGCGCACATGACGCGACAGCGCGGCGGTCGTGGATTGACCAGGCGGCGGCGCTGCGACCGCCTCGCGCGGGCGGCCAGCACGCACCAGTCGCACCTTGCCGCGCTTCTTGTCGTCTATCTCAAGTTCAAGCAGCTCGTATTCTTGCATCAGGGCGAGCAGCGCTTTGATCTCCCGCGTCTCCATCAGGCTTTCTACTGAACTCCGCCCCGCTCCTCCTGCTCCTGCGACTCGGCGCTGCGGCCGCTTCGCAGTCCCGCCACGATCGCGCTTCACCCTTTCTCGGCCTCGCTGTGCGCTGTCGTGGCGTCGATTCCCACCGCGGCCCGTAGCGCCAGTATATAGGTCTCCGCGCCAAAACCCATGATTCGCCCGGCCACGACATCGGCGATCGTCGAATGATGGCGAAACGCTTCACGCTTATAGACGTTGGAAAGATGGACTTCGATTACTGGCGCGTCGAGCGCAGCGATCGCGTCGCGAATCGCGATACTAGTATGAGTATAGGCCGCTGGATTGATAATCAAAACGTCGATTTGCCCGCGCGCCGCCTGGATGCGGTCGACGATCGCGCCTTCGCTATTCGACTGAAAGGTCTCGACCTTGAGGCCGAGCTCGCGGCCGAGCGCGATCAGCCGCCGATCGAGCTCGCGCAGCGTCGTGCGGCCGTAAATCTCGGGTTCGCGCTCGCCCAGCAGGTTGAGGTTCGGCCCATGAATCACCAGCACGACCGGCGTCCGCCTCACGCTCGCCACCGCCACCACCTCGCCCCTGCTCTTTGTCGCCATCAGCCCTGCGCGATATTGAACCTCACAGGGTACGGACGTTCAAGCGGCTCGCGCGTCGATAGGATTCGAGTTCTCATACCGTTGCTGACTCGCTTGGGCGTGAATGCGCCACGGCCGGCGCGCTGGAAAACAGCTTGACCAAAACTGGCTAATCCTTGCCGACGAACGCCGTTCATTCTATACAGTGGACTGGCATCGCTGCTTAAAAGCCCGAAATCCCCGTCTAACCAGGAGGAAATTTCGATGGGTTTCAATCATGGTCAACGTCGCCCTCCGGCCGCCCGTGGTTATCTAACTCGCTGGGTTTTGCCTGTCGTCGCGTCGTGCCTGGTGCTCGGGTTAGCCGGGCTGGGCGCAGACGCGGCCACACCCTTGTGCGTCGGGAAGGGCGCCGGCTGCTTCAGCACGGTCCAGGCGGCGATCAACGCGGTGAATTCGACCAACAGCACCATCGTAGTTAATCCCGGAAGCTATACCGCAACGTGCGGCGGTCCAGGATGCGCGGTCGGCATGATCAGCAGCACCGCAGCAAACGGCGCCTCGCTCAGCGGCCTGACGCTGCTCTGCGGCAATGGCCAACTCGCGCAATCGGTAGTTCTGAATGCGAGCGGCCTTAACCATGCACTCTACGTGAGCGGCGTGAATGGGGTGACGATTGCGGGTTGCACCGCCGCGCACGCGGCCCGCGAAGGCATTCTCGTCGAGAACAGCAACAACGCCAACGTCACGAACAACCAGGTCACCCTCAACGACCAGGCCATGAGTGCGACAATTGGTCTGGGTACTCCACCGTGTCCGTCGTTCCTGTCACCCGGTACACCTCCTGGTGTGATTCAATGCTGTCCCGATGCGTTTGCCGGCGGCCCCGGGAATTTTCCGAATGACAACGACGATTGCGGCGAAGGTGTTCATCTGCGCAGCGTGACCAATTCGGTGGTGCAGGGCAATCACGTCTTTAACAATATCGGCGGGATCTTGCTCTCAGATGAAACCGGTCCCAACTCCAACAATTTGGTGAGCCGCAACCTCTCGGAGAACAACCGCGAATTTGGTGGTGATTGCGGGGTAACCCTGGCTTCGCACATCACCTGTGCGGCCGGCTCGACCGACGTTACGGGTTGTACCCTGGCGCCATCGACGCCGTCGGCGGGCGTATTCCACAACGTCGTTGACAGTAACGTGATGCAGAATAACGGCGCTTCCGGCGCCGGACTCTTTGCCAATCCTGGCATCCCGCCGGGTTCCGCAACCGCCGCCTACGGCAATGTGATCTCAGGCAACATCGTCAAAAACAACGGCCAGCCCGGGATCGCGATTCATGTCCATGCGGCCAACGGTAACGCCGATAACAACGTGATCGTTAACAATACGGTGAGCGGCAATGGCGGCGACTCGGAAGCGACGCCCGGCGGCACTCCGCCGGGCCTCGGCATCGAGCTCCTCAGCAACGGTGATTTCGGCAATGGCTTTGGCGCCGCCACGCCGATCGTGGGGACCACGATCGCGGACAACATTGTGTCGAACGAAGATATCGATATCTGGGTGGGCAACACGGACACCGATGCGAACGCGATGCTCAACAATCTGATCGGGAGCGGCGCCAGCGGCATTACCAACGCCGGAAGTGGAAACGTGACTGCGACCGACAACTGGTGGGGATGTCCGGATGGCCCCGGCGCCTCCGGCTGTTCCAGCACTTCGGGCGCGGTTACCAGCAGCCCGTTCCTGTCACATCCGGCGCGATGAGTGATGCGTGCGTTCGCGCTTGTCGCTCGACCCGATGCGGGCTACGCTGGCGCCGATCAGCACGAAAATCCTTCCGTTGGAGCCGGCGCATGGCCAAAAAAGAACCCTTCACGATTGCCGTCCCCGAGGCTGTCCTCGAAGACCTGCGCGACCGCCTCGCCCGCACGCGCTACCCGCGCGACTTCGCCAACCCCAACTGGGAGTACGGCACGAACGCTGATTCTGACCCACGGCTGGCCGTGGACCTTCTGGGACCTGCACAAGCTGATTCGCCCACTGACCAATCCGGCGGCTTTCGGCGGTGACCCGCAGGATTCCTTCGACGTCGTCGTGCCGTCGCTGCCGGGCTATGGCTTTTCGACCCCGCTGACGACCCCCGGGATCAATTACTCAAACACCGCCGACCGCTGGGTCAAGCTGATGCAGGACGTGCTCGGCTACAAGAAATTCTCGGCTGAGGGCGGCGATTGGGGCGCGATCGTCACCGCGCAACTTGGGCACAAATATGCCGATCGATTGATCGGAATTTATACCCACTTGCCGATTACGCTGGGTTTCTTTACTGGCGGTGGTCCGGCCCCCGAAGACTACGGGCCGGGCGAAGAAGGTTGGCTCGAGCACAACCGCAATTTCATCGATAACGAAGCTGGCTACATGCGTTTGCAATGCACCAAGCCGCAAACCATCGCCGCGGCGCTCAATGATTCACCCGCGGGACTCGCCGCGTGGATCGTCGAGAAGCGCCGCACTTGGGGCGACTGTGGTGGTAACGTCGAGAGTCGTTTCAGCAAGGACGATCTCTGCACCACCTGCACGCTCTACTGGATCAGCGAGAACTACGGCACCTCGGCGCGCTACTACTACGAGGCGGCGCATAACCTCTGGCAGCCCTCGCACAACCGCACGCCGGTCGTCGAAGCCCCGACGGCCGCGGCACTCTTCCTCAAGGAGGTGATGCTGATGCCGCGCAAATGGGTCGAGCGTTACTACAATCTCAAGCGCTGGACGGTGATGCCGTCGGGCGGCCACTTCGCGCCGATGGAGGAGCCGCAGATGCTCATCGACGACATCCGCGCCTTCTTCCGAACGTTGCGCTAAACACTAGCGGTGCGCGGGCTCCGCGCGGAGCGCGCCGCTCTGCGTGCAGTGGGCACACGAGAGCGTATAAACTGCGGCAGCGGGGAGGGGTGGCCGAGCGGTTGAAGGCACCGGTCTTGAAAATCGGCAGCGACGCGAGTCGCTCGTGGGTTCGAATCCCACCCCCTCCGCCATAGACTCTTCGCCAGCTCAAAGGCGGATTCGTAATAGACTGCGTCGTCCCACTCGTTCAGACATATAAAATCGCACACGTTGGAGGCTCATTATGCCAGAGCGGATTCTGAGTAAAGATGAAATCGCGGAGATGGAGAAGCTCAGTGTCGATCGCGTGATTGAGGCGATCGAGGCGGGCGACAAAGCC
>DATGHL010000040.1 GCA_035308025.1 Candidatus Binataceae bacterium | reverse complement strand
GCTTTCCCTGCTCCTCCATCCCTGCTATCGCTTTCCATGGCGTCATCCTCCGGCACCCGCCGCCTAGCGGGTGTGAGTTGTGGCTCAACTCGCCGGATCTTGACGCCTTTTCACTTTTCCACCAACTTCCCGACACTACCGAGCGCGAAATCCGCGATCACAAGGAAAAGAGTAGCCGATGAAGTTGCCAGGTTTGAACATGATGCGGTTGTCTCGCAGTGCGCGCCTTGGAATCGTTGCAGCCGCGTTAATCGCGCTCGGCGCTATCGCGCTCGAGCGCGGATGGCACGTGACGGGAGCGCTGTCACTGCTCGCGGCCGCGGCGCTGATAGCGGTTTTCTACGCACTGCTCGTTCGGCCGGCGCGGATTCCCGCCGACGCGGTGCTGACGCTTCGCATCACCGACGGCCTGCGGGAAGACGCACCGCGCTCGCCGCTCGAACAGTTGCGCAACCGCGGCAGCGTAACCCTGATCCAGATTCGTCAGGCGCTCGAGGCCGCGGCTCACGACGCGCGTCTGAAGGCCATTATCGTCGAGCTTTCCGCGCCGGGAATTGGGCTCGCCACCGCGCAGGAGATTCACGATCTCCTACGCAGCGCCGTCGCCGCAGGAAAGCGCGTGGTGGCGATCGCGAGCGGCGATTCGCTTTCAGTCCGCGACTATCTGCTCGCCTCCGGCGCCGGCGAGATCGTGGTCTCGCCCGACACCGCTATCCTGATGCTGGGTGTTCGCGTCGGCTCGATTTTTCTCAAAAACGCGCTGCTCAAACTCGGGGTCGAAGCGCAGACCCTGCAATGGAAAGAGTACAAGGGTGCGGCCGAAACCTTCAGCCGCGACTCGATGTCGCCGCAGTTGCGCGAAAGCCTCGAAGCGATCGTCGGCGATTGGAGCACGATCCTCGCCGAGAATGTCGCGGCGGCGCGCAACCTCGCGGTCGATCGCGCGCGAGAGTTGCTCGGCGCAGGCTTTATCACCGTGCAGGCGGCCTGCGCGGCCGGCCTAGTCGATCGCGCAGGCTATATCGAAGACCTTCGCGACGAACTGGATCCCGAAGGAACGGAAAAGAAATTTATCGGCCTCGCCCGCTATCTGCGCCATCTAAATTACCGCAGCGATGACGGGCGACGGCCGCGCCTCGCGCTAATCCACGGCCTCGGTCCGGTAGTTACCGGGGCCGGACCGATGTCCGGCGAGTACCTCAGCGGCGAGCAGGTCGCGCGCGATATCCATCGCGCCGCGCGCGACGAAAAGGTCCGCGCGATCGTCTTTCGGGTCAATTCGCCGGGCGGCTCCGCCGTCGGCTCCGACCTGGTTTGGCGGGCAGTGCGCGACGCGCGCAAGCGCGGCAAGCCGGTCGTCGTCTCGATGGGCGACGTCGCCGGTTCGGGCGGCTACTACGTCGCGATGGGCGCCGATGCGATCGTTGCCGAGCCCGCGACGATCACCGGATCCATCGGCGTCGTGTATACAAAGTTCAGCGTCCCGGCATTGCTCGAGCGGCTCGGTATCGGTATCGAGTCGGCGAAGTCCTCGCCGATCAGCGACGTCTTGTCCCCCGCCCGCGCGATGACGGAGGCCGAGCTGGCGCAAATCAACCAGACGATTGGAGAAATTTACGCGAATTTCACGGCTAAAGTTGCCGAGGGGCGGAATCTCGACGGTGCCGCGACCGAGGCCCTCGCGCGCGGACGCGTGTGGAGTGGCGTCGCCGCCAAAGCGCACGGGCTGGTTGACGAACTGGGCGGCCTCGATCGCGCGATCGCGATTGCCCGCCTCAAGGCCGGAATCCCGGATGATGAAGCCCATCAGCTCATGCCCTACCCTACCCCCGGCCTGCTCAACGTGCTGACTTTGAACTTCTCGCGAGCCGACGACCTGTCGTTGCTGGCGACGGTCGCCGCCGCGCTCGAAATGCCGCCGCGCTGGGTGCCGGCCCTGCTTCACCTGATGACTCGCAGCGGCTCCCGAGTTCTCCATCTCTGCGATCTGTGGGGATGAGGACGCTACCCTACGACGAAAGCGGCAGCATAGATCGGCCGGCCCTCTTCGATGAATTTCCTGGCGAAGCCGGTGAGTGACGCTCCGGGCACTGTGCTTCCCGTCCTGATAAAGCCCACCGCTTCGAGCGTCAGGAAGATCACGCGGGCATAATTCTGGACGTCGGTCGCGACGTAGAGCGGCGCGTCAGGCGCGAGCACGCGCACGAGGCCGCGCGCAAAGTCCGGCGTGAACAGCCGATGCTTGGCTTGGCGGTCCTTTGGCCACGGGTCAGGAAAATAGATGTGGCAGGCGCTGACGCTGCCCGCCGCGAGCATCAGATGAACCAGCGGACGCGCGTCCATCCGGATTACGCGGAGATTGCTCAGGCCGCGCCGGCCCGCCCGCACCGCCATGAGATGCGCGACGGTGGCCGCTAACTCGATCGCGAGAAAGTTACGCTCGGGCGCCGCAGCGGCGCGTTCAAGGATGAAGTCGCCGCGCCCGGCGCCGATCTCCAGCTCGAGCGGCGCCTCGCGTCCGAACAACTCGCGCGGCTCGACGGTGAAGTAATCCGCCCGGCCCGCGGCTATGATTGGTGCGGCGGCCGCGCGCGCTTCATCGCGCCATAATCGCGCCGCTTTTCGCATCCTCGCCATGCCTTAATCGATGACCCCGGCCTGCGTCTCCCTTATGGCCTGCTCAGATTCAGACGGCTGGTGCTTAGATTGCAGTTCAGGGGCAAGCTTTGTAAGCAGGACGGTTGGTAGCGACGGAAATTCAGCAGCATTAAACGAGCTTTGAGTTTCTAGATCGCGCGCGGCTCGGGCCCGAAGCTTGCGTGACTGAACAGATATGCCGTATACACGGTGAGAACGGAACCTCGATGGAAATTCCGGCTTTGGTTACCCTCGTGCCCGAATTTGTCAGGGAGGAAATATCATGGAAGTTATCGACGTAGACAGTCACGTAACCGTGACAAAAGGGCTCGAAGGAACCCCGTTTCATGTCAATATCCTTCCCGACGGCGGCCACGGCTTCGAATTCAATAAGACCGGGTTGCGGTTTGCGCCACCCAACGGCATGATTCCGCGCGGCGGCAAAGAAGCTATTCCGGCCCGGAGCTTCTGGGATCTCGACCGCCGCCTTGAGGATCTCGATCGCGACGGGATCGACAGGCAAGTGCTGATCTTTCACACCGCGCACGTCTTTTACGGCGCGGATCGGGAGGTGGCGATCAAAACCGCGCGCAAGTACAACGACGGACTGGCCGAGATGATCGCGACCTGCAAAGCGCCTAGCCGCTACCTGGGCGCCGCGCCGCTGCCGATGCAGGATCCCGCCGCCGCGGCGGACGAAGCGAAGCGCGCGGTAAAGGAACTTCACATGCCGGTCGTGGTGATCGGTACGAACGTGCGGGGGAGAAATCTGGATATGCCGGAATTCGAGCCGTTTTTCGCCCGCATCAATGAGTTGAACGTCCCGATCATCATCCACTCCGACGGGCTGACGGCGTATCAGACTCATCCGGCCGCAGGTGAGCGCACCGGTTGGTTGAATCGCACCGGACGCGTATTCACTGTCCGGAATGTAGAAGAGCCCGCGCCCGCTTACCCGATCTGGTGGATGCTGACCCATCCGTTCGAGCACATGATTGCGATCACGCGGATCATCTACAGCGGTATGCTCGACCGCTTTCCCAATCTCAAATTCATTTTCGAAGAAGGCAACGTCGGCTACGCGCTCTATCTGTTTGACCGTCTCGAGGAGGGCTGGGAATTCGGCGAGATGCTGAATGGCCCGCGCATCCATCTGAGCGGCCCAAAGAAACACCCTCTCGACTACCTCGAGCACTTCCATTGGGCGGTCGAATCGGAAGATTCGCTCATCGGCGAAGCCATCAAGCGCTGGGGCGCCGAGCGCGTCCTGTTCAGCTCCGATTATCCTCACTCCGACACACCATGGCCCAAAAGCGTCGCCGAAATGAAGAAAGCGTTGTACGGCTTCTCCGCCACTGACGTCGCGAAAGTGATGCACGATAACGCGGCTCGTCTCTTGCATCTGTAAGGGCTGGAGCAATAACAGAAACTTCCACGCCCTCGATTTGGCAAAATAATCGGGCAGTGCAGCGCACCGCCCGATTATTTTGCCGTCGATGTGAAGAACGATCAGGCTTTGCCGTGGCGCAGGAGCTGGCCCGGTGTCGCACCGGTGCACTTGCCCTCGGCAAAAGTCTCGACCCCGTTTACGATGATCGAACGATAGCCCTTCGGCCGCTGCACGCGACGCCATTCCCCGCCCGGCAGGTCGTGGACGACCTCGCCGATCCAATCGGGCTCGACGCCAAGACCGTTGAGATCATAGACCACGACATCGGCCGCAGCGCCCTCGCGCAGCACGCCACGATCGCGAAAGCCGGCCGCGTGTGCAGGCAGCGCCGAGAGCCGGTAATGCGCCTCTTCCAGCGTGACCCTACCCTCGTCGCGCACCAGCCAGCGGAGGAAATCGGTGGTGAAGGCTCCGCCGGTGAAGAACTTCGTATGCGCACCGCCGTCCGAGACGCCCGGGAAAGTGAACATTGAGTTATTGATGATCTCGGCGTTGAACTCGGCATTGAACTTCGGCTCGGGCTGGAGGAACTCGGCCTTGAGATCGGTCGCTAGCGCAAGATCGAGCATGACGTCCACCGGATGCCGGCCTTCCTCTTGCGCGATCGCGCCGAGCGACTTGCCGACATACTTTTCGAGCTCAGGATTGTTCTCGACCCATTGCACGATCAACTTGGGCAGCCGGCCGCCGATTCCCGGGGCGTTCTTGTCGAGCGCGTACATCGCGCGCTCGCTCTTGGCCGCTTCCCGCATCGCGGGCAGACGCATCTTGGCCGCGCGTTCCTCCTTCGTGCCGGTCAACAGATCGCGCCACGCGGCCGAGACGTCATAAAGGTTCCAGTGCTCGAGCGTAAAGGCGAAACCGCTGCGCACCGTCCCACCCTGCCCGAAGACCGGCAGCCCCTGCGCGCGCATCTTCTCGACCCACGCGAGGCTCTTGCGATGAATCTCGGGATTGCTCGGGCTGGCGGTGATCGCCTGAAACAGGATGGGCCGCTGCGCGGTCTCGGCGAGCTTCGCCACAAAGGCGAGATCCTCCTTGATATGTCCGGTCGCCTGCGTAATCTCGATGAAGCCCTCGTCGCGCTCGCGCAGCACGCGCGCGAGATTCAGGATGTCTTCGTCGCACATCGTATCGGTGACCATCGGCGAACCGTCGTAATCGGCCTGACCCGAATGACGGCCGAGACGCTGAATCGAAAAGCCGCACAGCCCGGCGTCGAGTCCCTCGGCAAGCAGCCGGCGCATCTCGGCGCGTTCGGCATCCGTCGCCGGACGGCTCTTAGCGGCGTCGAGCCCCATCACGTAGATCATCAGCGACGCGGTCGGCATGTACTGAATGCAGTTGACGCCCTTGGGCGCGCGGGTCAGCGAATCGAGGTACTGCGGAATTGTCTCCCAGTCCCAACTCATCCCGGCCTTCATCGAGGCATAGGGAATCGCCTCGGTGCGGGTCATCGTCAGCATCGAGCGCTCGCGGAAATCCGGTTTGACCGGCGCGAAACCGAACCCGCAGTTGCCGAGCACCAAGGAAGTTACGCCGTGCCATCCGGAGATCGTGCAATAGGGGTCCCAGCGAATCTGCGCGTCGTAATGGGTATGCAGATCGACAAAGCCCGGCGCGACGATCAAGCCGTCCGCGTCGATCGTTTGTTTTGCGAAGCCGGGCGCGCGTCCGCCGATTTGTGCGATCGCGCCGTCTTTGATCCAGACGTCGCCGTGAAAGCGCGGCACCCGCGTGCCATCGACGACTGTTCCGCCTTTGATATGTAGATCGAATTCCGCCACGTGAGTTCCCTCCTGAGTGGTAAGGACTAAGCCTGAAACGATTTGCGCGGTAAGCCGCGCTACTGTTGGATCTGCTCTCCTCTTATACGAAAACTGCTCCGCTTGCGCCAGCGCCGGCACGCGATCGGATTGAAGTCTTTTGCTTTTTTAGGCGATTCGTCACTAAAGTCGGAGAACGCTCACACGCATCCGCGCAGGGAGACCAAAATGAAAGTAGGAATGACGCTCCAACTGACCAGCTTCGGCGGCAAGCCGGACCTCGAGACTTATCAAGACGAACTCTCACTGATGGAGATGGCGGAGGGGCTGGGCTTCGACTCGGTCTGGTGCCTGGACCATCACTTCACCGGATATACGATGTCGCCGGATCCGACGCAGTTGTTGTCGTATGTCGCCGGGCGCACCAAACGTATCCAGCTCGGCACCGCGGTAATCGTGTTGCCGTGGCACGACCCGGTGGAGGTCGCGGAAAAGATTGCGCTGCTCGACGTGATCTCGAAGGGACGCACGATCTTTGGCTTCGGCCGCGGCGCGGCGACGGTCGAGTACGACGGCTTCCGCATCAACATGGAGGAGGCGCGCGAGCGTTTCGTCGAGGCCGCGATCATCGTGCGCAAGGGGCTCACGCAGGAGAGCTTCTCGTTCGACGGCAAGTACTACAAGATTCCCGAGATTCAGATTCGGCCGCGCCCGATTTCCCATCCGGAGGATCGCTTTTACGCCTCCAGTGTCAGCCCCGAGTCAGCCGAGATCATGGCGAAACTGGGCTTTGGCGTTTTGATCATCGCGCAGCGCAGCTGGGAGGACGCGGCGGCTGATTATGCGCGCTATCAGACTACCGCGCTCGCCAACAATATCACGCCGCGGCCGCCGATCAGTTTGCTCAACGTGCTGGTCTCGGAAGACGCCGCGGAAGCCGCGGATCTCGGGCACGTGCACATGGAAGCGATGTGGGACTCGATTGATAGTCACTATCACTTCTCCGACGGCCATCTGCGCGGGATCAAGGGTTACGAGTTTTACGCCAAGCTCGAAAAGACTTATGCCAAGCTGGCGGTCGACCAGGACGCCAAATCCAAGGCGGTCGAATTCTTCAAGAGCCTGCATGCGGCTGGCACCCCGGCGCAAGTGCTGGAAAAGCTGCGCTACGTCCACAATACCGTCCCACTCGAACATGTGATCGGAACCTTCGCTTTCGGGGGGCTGCCCTACCCGAAGCTGGAGAAGAGCTTCAAGCTCTTCGCTGAGAAGGTGTTGCCGGTGCTTAAGAACGATCCGGCCTTCCAATATCCGGAGCCGCGCGGCGCCGGCGCTGCGATGCACGTGAGCAAGTAGCCCTATCCTTCAGGTTGTTTTGAAGCGCTCGCGGCCCGGTGAACTCGGCCGGGCCGCGATGCTTAAGGCATCAGCGCAGCTAGCCGCTCCAGACTGCTCGCCACGAGATCGGGGCGCAGCGGCCAAGGATCGAAGACCGTCGCCGGATCGCGCTGGATCCAGGCCGCGCGCAGGCCCGCGTTCTTCGCGCCGATCACGTCGAAGGCGTTGCTCGAAATCAACCAGGTCGCGTCGAGCTCACGGCCGAGCCGTTCTGCGAGATAGCGATAAACCCGCGGGTCCGGTTTGAAGGTTTTGAGCTCATCGACGCTGATGACCGCGTCGAACTGGTCGAGCAAACCGGCGCCGCCGAGCAGTTTGCGCAGCGTCGCCTCGACCCCGTTGGAAAAGGCCGCTACGGTATGGCCTCGGCGCCTTAGTTCGAGCAGCCCGGCCAACGCGTCGGCGTATGGCGGCAGGCTCTGATAGGCCTCGAGCAGGCGCACCTGCTCGGGCTCTGCAAGCGCGATTTTCATACTGTCCAGAACGAAGCGGAGCGCGTCCCGCGTGCAGATGTCGAAATTCTCGTAGCTCCCCATCGCGGCGCGGCGGAAAGTATATTCGAGCTGCTTCGCGCGCCACATCGCGGCGATCGCTTCGGCGGCGTCGCCGGTCAGCGGGCGCAGATGATCGCTCATCCGTAACGGATCGATCAGCGTTCCGTAAACGTCAATCCCGATGCCGACAGCCATTGCCTTAATCCGATATTCGCCAGCTAATTATGCGAACGCCACTTCGATCAGCAGATGGATCGTCAGGGCGATCATCGCGATCAGGCCAATCGTGAATACGATTGTGCGAGCGGGCTGGACCGCGTTTATATAAAAGATCGTATGCAGGATGCGCGCGATGACGAAGACCACGCAATAAAGCTCAAAGGCGCCGACCGACAGATTGCCCGCGGCGACATAAATCCAAGCAAGGATCAGGAAGATCGGAATGTTTTCCAGGTCGTTGCGCCAGCAATTGGCCGCGCGCTCGACTGACGGCGCCTCTTTCGTTTCGAGTTTGCCGCCAAACAGCGGCGCATCTTCAGGAATAGTGAAGATTTTGCTGCTCACCCGTCCGCGCCCCTGCACGAGGGAGTTAGCAACCATTTTGAAGGTCAGGACGATTGCGGTCAGGGCATAGATTTTCAGCAGCGGCATCGAGGTGTCTCCCGTGGGCGAATTCTGACTCTCATATCGCCCCCTCCGCTATGCTGTAAACCCAAGCATTTTGCGAGCGGTTGAAAAAGTCCTCGCGCGCCACTGAGGTTTAGCTATTTCTCACCAAAGAAACGACGGCCGCCGACAACAATCGAGTTGCTGCCTGCGGCCGTCGTGCCGTCGTCTATAGACGCTTAACTGAACAACATCATGATGATCGCGGTCAAAACGATCCACAGAATGAAGCCCGCCCAGATGACCCCGGAAATCGAATCGAGCGGCTTCTTGGTAGCGCCTTGAGTGCCCACCAACGCATTGAGCTCAACCAGCGCGATAATTCCGCCGACGATTATAATCCACTCCCAAATGGCGTTCTGCGTGATTACCTGCGCAAGCGGATAGTGGCTGGCGGCGCCCATGAAGAAGAGCATCGGGATTGAGAACAGCACGTTGGTGCGCGAGGCGATCGACGCTCGACGTCCGGCCCCCGCCGCTGCGGGATTCGCCGGCGCGCCGCCCGCGACCGCGATCGCATTGGCGATCACGATCTTCTGCTTGGGCCAAATCACGAACCAGACGTTGGCCCACATCAGGATGCCCATTGTGCCGCCGGTGATGATCGCCACGTGCCACGATTGAAACGCCCGTCCGGACTGCCAGATAAAAAAGTAGCCCAGGCCGGCGATGATGGTGCCCATCGCGCCCCAGCGAAACCACCACAGGGCCCGCGGCAACAGCTTCTGCTGCGCGCCGCTGCGGACCGGCGGGTCGGTCTCGGCGAAAAATGGCGTCTGTACGAAATTGAAGTAGTAGAGCAGTCCGATCCAGGTGATGCCGAAAAGAAAATGCGCCCAGCGCAACAGCATCAAGACAGCAGCCATTCCCATATCAACAACCTCCCCGTTCGCGTCTAGTCCCTTACTTCGTGGGAACTGCGTGTTTGTTTCGCACAGCCCGATCACATTTGCAACGCCGTCCGCGCACTCTAATCCTCAAGCGTCGCGGCGGCGCCGAAAGCCTCACACAACGCCGTCAAGAATGAGAAAGCGACTAATCCCAGTTCAGACTTTCTCGAACTCGGGGATAATCTTGGTCGGGCGCGCGATCGTCTGCGTCACCGGCGAACCGTCGATCGCGGCCTGCCAGAGTTCGCGCAGAGTCTTTTCGTCAGCGTCAGCCCGCACGAAGCATTTCGCGGTGATCGTCGGATAACCGGGATTGCCGGCCGGCGCATGCCCGGCCCACTTCAGGATATTCTCGAAATTGCCTTCGAGCGCAATCTCGAGGTCGTGAATCTTGATTCCGCGCTTGGTGGCGTTGAGGACGTAGCCTACCGTCAGGCAACTCCCCATCGCCGCGAGCACCTGCTCATGCGCGCTCGCGGCAGAGTCGCTGGCGTCGAGGCCGTCCGGTTCGTCCATCTGCACCACGTGCTTGCGCATATAGGCCTTGGCCTTGAAGCCGCCCTGCCAGACCACGCGCGATTTCCAGGGGCCGGTGACGGCTTTCAGGACCTCGGGATCATCGCGCATCGAGTCGAGAATCGAGGTGATTTTATTGACCCGCAGTCCATTGAGTTCTTTTTCTTCGGTCATGATTAATCTCCGCTCGCGTTAAGGTTCAGGCGTATTCGCGGCGCAGGATTTCCGCGGCCGCGGCCACCGTCTGCAGTTTGCGATAGGCAATCTCCGGGGTATTCACGCAACGCTCGGCGAAAGTGCCGAAACCGCAGTCCGGATTAAGAAAAATCTTCTCGGGATCGAAGTACTTCAGCACCTCTTTGACCCGGCTGACGATCGCGCTGGGGCTCTCGATCTCGTCGGTGCGCGGATTCGCCACGCCGAGCCCAATCTCCTTCTCGTTGCGATATTCCTTGAAGACTTCCACTTCGCCGGCGCGCGGCGTCGCCATCTCGAGCACCAGCTGATCGACATTCATGCGCATCAGCCACGGCAGCAGCGGACCATAGTTGCCGGTCAGCAGCACATTTTCCTTGCGGCTCCAGTTGCCGCGGCAGACATGCACGCCGAAGCGCACATCCTTGAAGCCAGCGACGGTCTCGTTGACCAGCCGCACCGCGAATTCGAGTTCACTGGTTGGATCCGCACGCGAGCCCAGCGCCGCACACATGAAGGTCTGCTCGGCTTCGTCGCCATACACGACCTGCGAGATCGAGGGCTCGTCGAGCTGGATGAAATCCACCCCGAGCCGCTTCAACCCCTCGATCTCCCGCCGCAGAATCTGAACCACGTCCTTGGCCAGGTCTTCCCGCGACGGATAGGTCTTGTCCGAGAGCCCCTCGAACCAACTCGAACGCGTCAGCAGGTAGGGTCCCGGGATAGGGACCTTGGTCTGGCGGCTGGTATGGGCTTTGAGGAAGCGCGCCTCGTCGAGCGCGATGCCGTCCTCGCCGCCGCGCACCTTGTCCACCGCGATCGGGCTCTTGATCGCAAAGGCGGGCACGTCGAGCCCGCGCAGGATCTCTTCGAAACCCGCGCGGTCTTTCATGTAATCGAGCAGTTGGGAGAGCTTCATCAGGCGCATCCCGGAAAGCTTCTCAACCACGAAGGAGTAGAAGTTGTCGCGGCGCATTTCGCCGTCAGCAACAATATCAACGCCCGCGTCCTCCTGATACTTGATCGCGGTCAGCACCGCGTCATCGGCAATCCGGTTGAACTCCTCCGCGCTGATCTCGCCCGCCTGGCGCCGGCGCAAGGCCGCCACCAACCACTCCGGCCGCGTCCACGATCCCACTACGGTTACTGGAAAGAGCTTTTGCTTAGCCATTAAGTAAGCCTCGCTACACAAAATGCGAGGCCCACTCTTGCAGCGCGCGGCGAAATTGGCAAGTTTCGCGACCGCCGCGCCCGCGCATTCCGCAGGTTTCGTCGCTACGTCTCCGTATCGCTCATCGTCGAGCGTATTTTGCCATGCCGACACCCCAAAATGAAAAGTCCGGCCAATTCATGGCCGGACCTTTTTAATCGATGCGTAGCGTTACTTGTTGGGCTGCGGCGTCATCCGCAGATAGGGTTTGACCTCGCGCCAGCCCTTCGGAAACTTTTCCTTCATCACCTTCGGGTCGGTCAGCGAGGGCACGATCACAACCTCCTCGCCGTCCTTCCAGTCACCCGGCGTCGCGACCGAATAATTATCCGTGAGCTGCAGCGAATCGATCACGCGCAGGATCTCCGCGAAGTTGCGTCCGGTGCTCTGCGGATAGGTGATCATCAACCGAATCTTCTTCTTGGGATCGATCACGAAGACCGAGCGCACCGTCGTCGTATCGCTAAGATCGGGATGAATCATCTCGTACAAGGTCGCGACTTTCTTGTCGGCGTCGCCCAAAATAGGGAAGTTCATCTTTGTGCGCTGGGTCTCCTCGATATCGCCGACCCAGCCGTTGTGCGACTTGACGTCATCCACGCTAACCGCGATTACCTTGACGTTGCGCTTGTCGAATTCGGATTTCAGCTTCGCGACGATCCCAAGCTCGGTCGTGCAGACCGGCGTGAAATCCTTCGGATGTGAGAACAGCACCGCCCAGTGGTCGCCGATCCATTCGTAAAAGTGAATCGCGCCTTCGGTAGATTCCTGCGTGAAATCGGGAGCTATGCCACCTAGTCGAATTGCCATAAATATCTCCTGCATTATCTATTCTCGCACCCTCCCAAAGAGCGGCCGAAGAATAGATGACTTAGATTATCTTCTTTATCATGAACCATCGCCGCAACCCGGTCAAAGGGGGATTTCACCCTCCCACTGTCTCACGCGCGCTTTTTCTTGCGATGCTTGCGGGCCTCGCGAACCGCCGCCTTGAGCCGTTTCTCGCGCCGTTTACGTCGGCGCTTGATCTCGCGCTGCCGCTCTGATGCCATTTTTCTATTACGTCTCTCCTTTCCTATTCCTTCAAAATCGGCGGGCCGTCGCGCTGTCAACGCGCAAAAGCCGCACGCAGCTCGGCGCACGATTCATTCATCACATCCTTAGTGCGACTGAGAATATGGCCGAGGCTGAAAAATCCGTGAATCATCCCGAGGTAGTCGGAATGCTTCACTTTGACGCCAGCCTGCTGCATCTTCTGGGCGTAGGCGATCCCCTCGTCGCGCAGCGGATCGAACTCCGCGGTGATCACGAGGGCCGGCGGCAGCTTGCTGAAGTCGGTCGCGCGCAACGGCGAAGCATACGGTTTGGCGCCGTCGCCAGGGCTGCTGAGATAGTGGCCCCAGAACCAATCCATCGCGGCCTTGGTCAGCAAATAGCCTTCAGCGTTGGCCCGGGATGAGGGAGTATTGGGTTCGTAGTCGGTGACCGGATAGATCAGCAGCTGAAACGCAATCGCCGGTCCTTTGCGATCCCGCGCCATCTGCGCGACCACGGCCGACAGATTGCCGCCCGCGCTATCGCCGCCGACCGCGATCCGCTTGGGGTCGCCCCCGAGCTCCGCCGCATGCGCGCTGACCCAGACCGCGGCGGCATAGCAATCTTCCACCGGCGTCGGGAATTTATGCTCGGGCGCCAGCCGGTAATCCACCGACACGACGATGCATCCGGCCCCATTCGCGAGCGCGCGGCACGGGATGTCGTAGGCTTCGCAGTCGCCGATCACAAAGCCGCCGCCGTGATAGTAGATCAAAATCGGCAGCGGGCCTTTACCTTCCGGCGTGTAGATGCGGAGCGGGATTTTGACGCCGCCCTGCTCGATCACGCGATTCTCGACCTTTTTGATCGCTTCGCGCGGGCCGGGTGGCAGGAAGAGGCTTGACAGCATCGCGCGGGTCTCTGCAACCGGCAATGATCCGATGGGCGGCGCGCCGGCGTCGGCGGCCTGTTTGAGAAACGCAGCAGCTTGTGGGTCGAGCGGCATAGACGACTCCCTTCGCCCGGCCTGAGCGATCGACCGGGCAACCGTGGCAACTATAGAGGCAATGACCGGCGGTTGCCAGCCTCGCCGCGCCGCCTCGGCGTCGCAAAATCGCGCGCCTCCGCTTGCGGGTTGGTCCGGCGCCGCGTTACAAAGCGGAAGAACATCGATCTGATCGAGAAAGCCGGGAGGCACTGCGATGGGCGCCAAAGTCATATTTGAACGCGACCTCGAAATTCAGCTGCGCGACGGCTGTGTGCTCAAGGCTGACCTCTTCCGCCCCGACACCCCCGAGAAGCTGCCGGTCCTGCTCAACCGCACGCCTTATGACAAAAAGTTCCCGCAGATCTCCTTCAACACCCTCGATCCGCTCCGCGCCGCCCAGCGCGGCTACAACGTCGTCTTCGTCGATTGCCGCGGACGCTACGCGTCGCCGGGGACCTTCAACTGCTTCACCGACGAGCAGGCCGACGGCTACGACACGATCGAGCAGGTCGCCCGCCAACCCTGGGCCGATGGCAAGGTCGGGATGTTCGGGGCCTCCTACATGGGCGCAACCCAATGGCTCGCCGCGACCCAGGCGCCGCCCAGCCTCAAGGCGATGGTGCCCGCAATCACCGCGAGCGACTATCATGATAACTGGACCTATCAGGGCGGCGCCTTCTCGCTCTTCTTCAATGTGAGCTGGCTGATGACCAATCTCGCGCTGGCTCGCCTGATGCGCGAGCGCGAAGAAAAAGCCGAAGCGCGCAAGGAGCTCGCCGCGGTGATGGGCGCGATCGATACGATGCGCGAAGCCGTCGCCGCCACGCCGCTCAAGGATTTTCCGCTCTTTCGCACCGGTGCGCCCTACTTCTTCGATTGGCTCGAGCATCCCTACGACGACGCCTACTGGCGCAAACTCTGCATCGAGGAGTACTACCCGAAGATCAACATCCCGACGCTGAATTTCGGCGGCTGGTACGACATTTTCGCCGGCGGCACCGTCCGCAACTATGCCGGGATGCGCGCCAAGGGCGCCAGCGCGGGACGCAACGCGCGCCTCGTGATGGGTCCGTGGTTCCATACTTTGCCGCTGGTCAGCCAAGTCGGCCAAGCTGATATGGGTTTTCGCGCGGGCTACGTCTCGATCGATTTCGACGGCCAGCAGCTCAGCTTTTTCGACCATTGGCTCAAGGGCAAAAACAACGGCGAGCCCGACGAGTCGCCGGTGCGCGTTTATACGATCGGCGCAAATCAGTGGCGCGACGAAAAAGACTGGCCGATTCCCGATACGGAATGGCGCCGCTACTACCTTCACAGCCGCGGCAAGGCCAACAGCGCCGCCGGCGACGGCGCACTCTCGACCGCCACGCCCGATCATGAACCGCCGGACTGCTTTCTCTACAATCCGTTAAATCCGGTGCCGACCAACGGCGGCGGCCTCTGCTGCTATCACAACGCCGTCCCCGGCGGCGCTTTCGATCAAACCGCGATCGAGACGCGCGAGGACGTTCTAGTCTACACCACCGAACCGCTCGCCGAGGCGACCGAGATCACCGGGCCGATCTCGCTCACGCTCTACGCCTCCTCGTCAGCGCCCGATACCGATTTCACCGCGAAGCTGGTCGCGGTCGGCGCCTGCGGCTGCACCGCGATGAACCTGACGGACGGCATCCTCCGCGCCCGCGTGCGCGAGTCCAAGGCCGATCCCAAGCTGATCACGCCGGGCAAGATCTACGAATTCACCATCGATATGTGGTCAACCTCGATCCTGTTCAAGGCCGGCGACCGCATCCGGCTGGAAGTCAGCTCTAGCAACTTCCCGCGCTTCGATCGCAACCCGAACACGGGACACGAACTTTTCATCGACGCCGAGACCCGCCCGGCTCTGCAAACCATCATGCATGACCGCGGCTTCGCCTCGTATCTGACCTTGCCGGTCATCCCACCCCGTCGCTAGACCGGACTTGAGAGAGTTCAGATGAACTACCTGCTTGCAACCTTCGCTATTGTCTTGACGATCATCGGCACTCTTCCGGCCGGCGCCGCCTCCGAGCCCGACACGCTTTCCGCCGAGCAGGCCTTGCAGCGCCTGCTCGAGGGCAACGCGCGCTACGTCCATAACAAACCGCTTCATCCGAATTCGCGGCCCTCGGCAGCACCGCAACATCCGATGGCCGTGGTTTTGTCCTGTTCCGATTCGCGCGTCCCGCCCGAGATCATCTTCGATCAAGGCGTCGGCAATCTCTTCGTCGTGCGGACGGCGGGTAACACCTACGACCAACTCGCGCTGGAAACTATCGAATATGCGATCGGCCACCTGGGCACGAAGCTGATTCTGGTGATCGGCCACGACCAGTGCGGCGCGGTCTCCGCGGCAGTCAAGAACTATCCGAAAGCCGATGTCGGCCCGATGCTCAAGAATATCTATCCCGCGGTAGCGGCGACCAAAGATAAGCCCGGCGACGCAGTCGCCAACGCGGTCAACGAAAACGCGATCCTGATCGCCGCGCGCCTCGCCAGGGAGCCTGCTCTTGCGGAAGCGATCGCTGCGGGGAAGCTCAAAATCCTGCCCGCGCGTTACCGCCTCGCGACCGGTAAGGTGGAGATTCTTCCTGCGCGTTAGGTTCCGAGAGCAGCGCGCTCTGTCGCTGAGACAGTACTGAACTAAGGTCTTTTGGGTAGTGCGAAGCCTTTGACTGACAAGGCGTCAAAGGCCGCGTAACGGACGGGGAACGAACCGTTCGATCGAGAGGGTTTCGTGGCACAGACTAAAGGCGGTTTGAACGCAAGGAATTCTCAACCCTCGCCTCAACAAGTCATCTTTGAGATCGCTCTAAACTACCTGGTTTCCCGGTGTCTCCATGTGGCTGCCGAACTGGGTATCGCCGACCTCCTCAAGGACGGACCCAAAAGCATCGAGGACCTTGCTCGTGTCACTGGAGCGCATCAACCGTCGCTTTACCGATTACTCCGGACCTTGGCCGGGCACGGAGTCTTTGCACAAGAGTCGCCGGGCCGTTTCAAATTGACGCCGGCGGCGGCGCTGCTCCAGACTGGAACGCCCGATTCGCTGCTCAATGCGGTGCGGATGGTCGGTGACATGGCCGGGGACGGGTCGTGGTGGAACGCGGTAGGAAATCTCCGCGCTGACGTTCTAACCGGTAAGCCAGGCTTCGACCGCGAGCATGGCATGGGCTTCTTCGAGTACCTTGCCGAACATTCCGACGCGAGTACATGGTTCGATCGAGGCTTGGCAAATTTTGCCGCGCCGGAAAACGCGACGGTTGTCGCTGCCTACGATTTCGCGAACTTTCAGCGTGTTGTCGATGTGGGTGGCGGCCAAGGCGGCCTCCTGGCGGAAATATTGAAGGCTCATCCGTCTCTGACCGGAACGCTCTATGACCTGCCCCAGGTCGTGCGAGACCCCGCCTTTTTAAAGGCGTTCGGTCTGACGGACCGCTGTGAAATCGTGGGCGGGAATTTTTTCGAGTCACTGCCAAGAGGCGGAGACGCCTACCTCCTTAAACGGATCCTCCATGACTGGGGCGATCAACAATGCCTGGATATATTACGCCGCTGCCGCGAGGCGATGAGCGAGAAAGCCCGCATTCTCGTTCTCGATGCGGTGCTCCCGGCTGGCGACGAACCGCATCCCGGTAAAGTCTTGGACATCCTGTTGATGCTGTTGTCAGAGGGGCGGGAACGCACGGAACAGGAGTTCCGCGAACTCTTTGAGCGAGCAGGCCTCGAGCTGACGAAGGTTATTCCAACGCAGTCGGTCCTGTCGATTGTGGAAGGACGCCGCCGAGCATGATGGGTTGAATACCAAATCGACCGCGCAGGTGTTCAAGCGAGTATACACGGCTCGGTTACGCGAGCGCCTTCAAATCCCAGATGTCGCGGGCATATTCGCGAATCGTGCGATCACTCGAGAAGCGCCCAATTCGCGCGACGTTTAGAATTGCCTTCTTCGTCCAGCCGCGGCGCTCGGCGTATTCGCGCGAAACTCTATCCTGCATCTCAACATAGGCGGCGAAATCGGCGAGCACGAAGTACTCGTCGTGGCCGAGCAGTGAATCGCGCACCCAGCGGAAGAGGCCGGGATCATTCTGGCAGAAGCGCCCCGCCGCCAGCTCATCGAGCACCCGCCGGATGCGCGAATCCTGCTCGTAATAGTCGCGAGGACGGTACTCTCGCCTGGCGATGAGCTCTTCAATCTGCGGCGCGGTCAAACCGAAGACGAACATATTTTCGGCGCCGACCGCCTCCTGAATTTCGATGTTGGCCCCATCGAGCGTCCCGATCGTCAATGCGCCATTCATCGCGAACTTCATATTCCCGGTGCCCGAGGCCTCGCGTCCAGCGGTCGAAATCTGCTCGGACAGGTCGGCGGCCGGAATGATCTTCTCAGCAAGCGAAACGCGATAGTCAGGAACGAACGCAACTTTGATCAAGCCGTGCGTGCGCGGGTCTTCATTGATGGTCTCGGCCAGGCAGTTGATCAGCTTGATCATCATCTTGGCCGCCCAGTAGCCGGGCGCCGCCTTGCCCGCGATCACATAGGTGCGCGGAATCGGCGGGTCGAGATGATCGTCCACCAGACTCAGATACTGATGCATGATGCCGAGCGCCATCAGCAACTGGCGCTTGTATTCGTGGATACGCTTGGCCTGCACGTCGAACAGCGAGGCCGGATCCGGATCGATACCGAGCAGCCGATGGATGGTCGTCGCCATCCGCTCCTTGTTGGCGCGTTTGACAATCGCAAACTCGAAGTGAAAGGCTTCGTCCTCGGCGAAGCGCTCGACCGCCTCGAGGTTGTCGAGGCCCGTGATCCAGCTATCGCCGATCGCCAAGGTCAGCAGCTTCGCCAGCCCCGGATTCGCCATCAGGAGCCAGCGGCGCTGCGTCACGCCGTTGGTCTTGTTGTTGAAGCGCTCCGGCCAGAGCTCATGGAATTCCGGGACGAGGCGGGTCTTAACCAGCTCCGTATGCAGCGCCGAAACTCCGTTAATGGAATGGCTGCCGACGATCGCCAGATGCGCCATGCGGACTTCGCGGCCATTGTGATCATCAACGATCGAGGCGCGCCGCAGCTTGTCGCCGCCGCCGCTCCAGATCAAAGCCGCGGCGTCGAGAAAACGGTGATTGATTTCGAGAATAATCTGCAGGTGACGCGGGACCACCCGCTCGAGCAGTCCCATCGGCCAGCGCTCGAGCGCCTCCGGCATCAGGGTGTGATTCGTATAAGCTACGGCGGCGCGTGTGTATTCCCACGCTACCGCCCAGGAGAGGCCGCGCTCGTCAATCAGCAGGCGCATCAGCTCCGCGATCGCGAGCGCCGGATGCGTATCGTTGAGCTGGATCGCGACCTTCGCGGGGAAGTCCGACCAATCCTCGCCGCGCCGCACGAAGCCGCCCACGATGTCGCGAATTGCGCAGGCGACGAAGAAATACTCTTGCAGCAGGCGCAGTTCGCGGCCCGCCTGCACGGCGTCGGACGGATAGAGAATCTTGGTCAGGTTTTCGGAAAAGAGCTTCTGTTCGACCGCCTTGATATAATCGCCCGAGTTGAAGGTGCCGACGTCGAATTCGTCGGTGGCGCGCGCCGCGAACAGCCGGACGAAATTGACCGTGCGGCCGCCGTAACCCACGATGGGCAAGTCAAACGGCATCCCGACCAGAAAACTCTTGTCGTTCCAGCGCGGACGATAGTCGCCGTCCTTGAAGCTGTCGTGGTCGACATGGCCATAGACCGGCACCAGGCAGGACTCCTCCGGACGCGGGATCAACCACGGCGAGGCCTCACGCTGCCAGGCGTCGGGCTGCTCGATCTGGAACCCGTCGCGAATCTCCTGGCGGAATAACCCGAACTCGTAATTGATTCCGTAGCCGTAACCCGGCATATCCAGCGTCGCGATCGAGTCCAGAAAACATGCCGCCAGCCGTCCGAGTCCGCCATTGCCGAGGGCGGCGTCTGGCTCTTCGTCAAAGAGCGCCTGCAGATCGACGCCATGCTGCGCCAGAATCGCGCGACAGGACTCGACCACGCCGAGACTGTGAAGGCTGTTTTCGAGCGAACGGCCGATCAGAAACTCGACCGAAAGGTAATAGAGGCGCTTGGGATTTTGTCGCTCGACGCGGGTCCGCGTCGCGAGCATCCGATCGACCAGAAGATCCCGCACCGCAAACGCCGTCGCGCGGTACCAATCGTGCTTCCCGAGTGCGGCCCGCGGCTTGGCCAGCGTGAAGCGGAGATGATGTTCAATCAGCCTGTTGAGATCGTAAGTCTGAAGGTTCCCGTTCGTATCCACGCGAGGCCCCGCGATTTCCCAACGCAAAAAACACGCCTACCGCAATGTGTCAGTTCGAGTTGAAATTACCCAATATATCTATCTATAGCATAAAAGAACCCATCGAAATTCAAGTTTCTATCGGTTTAGCTGCTCAAAAAGAGTACACGTTAACGGTTAGGATTGAATCATTTCCCGCGTGTGATAGCAGCTTGAGACGCTCGCTGCGGCAAAGTTTCTGAAACGTCGATGAGCGCCCAAACTTCAAAGGCTGGGAATCAATCGCGTCTACGCGCCGACCTCCTGCAAATCTTCGCGGCAGCGATAGCGGAGGTCGAACCTGCACGCGTCACCACGAGCGCGCTCAGCGGGGAGATTGATCAGCGGGGGTCCGCCATTATTGCAAACGCGTCGCGAGTTCGTCTGCTGGCCATGGGAAAGGCCGCGCTCGGGATGGCGCGGGCCGCGCATGCGCAGCTCGCCGACAAGATCGTCGATACGCTGGTTGTCGCGCCGCCACCAGCGGCATCGGATTTTTCCTCAGACTTGCCGTTTCGTCTGATGCTCGGAGCGCATCCACTGCCCGACGCCGCCTCCGAGCGGGCCGGGCGAGCTGCCCTCGAGTTCGTCGAACGTGCTCGAGCAGACGAATTAATCCTGCTTTTGCTGAGCGGTGGTGCGTCGGCCCTCGCGGTGGCGCCGGCTTCAGGAATCTCGCTCAACGACAAGATCAGCCTGACCTCCTCGCTGATGCGTTCGGGGGCTTCGATTCACGAGCTCAATACCGTGCGCAAACATCTATCCGATCTAAAAGGCGGCGGCCTCTTGCGCGCACTCAAGGCGGACGTTCGTATCCTGAGCCTGATTCTCTCCGATGTCGCCGATAACGACCTCGGGACGATTGGCTCGGGTCCGGCGAGCGCCGATCCGACGACCTTCGCCAATGCGATCGCGATCCTCAAGCGGCGCAGGCTCTGGGGACGAACGTCGGAGCCGGTGCGCGATCGCTTCGAGCGGGGCGTCGCGGGCGAACTGCGCGAAACGGTCAAGCCTACCGATCCCGTCCTGGCGCGCACGGTCAACATCATCGTCGGAGATAATCAGCTTGCCCAAGAGGCCGCAGCCCGATGCGCGCAACGGCTCGGCTACAGAATCGAGCGCGAAGGCAGTCTCTCAGATGATGCGGAGCGGGTGGGACGGGCTCTCGCGACACGCCTGCTGAGTCTTAGTGATGAGCGGGTTTGCCTGATCAGCGGGGGCGAACCGGTCGTGACGGTCAAAGGTGACGGGCGGGGCGGACGTGCGCAACATTGCGCGCTCGCGCTCGCAATCGCGCTGGACGAAGGCGAAAAACGCCCGAATCTCGCAGTTCTCATCGCAGGTACCGACGGCATCGACGGTCCCACCGACGCAGCCGGCGCAATCGTGACTGCAACAACCCTCGCGCGTGCGCGCGAAGCCGGACTCGAGCCTCTAAAGGCGCTCGCTCGCCACGACTCCTATACGTTCTTCAATTCGCTGGGTGACTTGATCGTCATTGGACCGACCGGAACGAATGTGACCGACATCTTCGTTGGGTTGGTGAACTCCTGATAAACTTGTTGGTCGTCAGCATCTGAAAAGATTCGGTTGGTTTTTTGGCAGCTATAAAAAGCAAGGCAATTCCTCTGAACGGCGCTGCGCGCGGGAAGTCGCGTGAAACTCGGCCGGAGCAGTCAATCCGCGTCACGCTGATCCCCGGTGACGGCGTCGGGCCCGAAGTTATCGGCGCGGCGGTCGCCGTACTCGAAGCCGCGGACGTCAGAGTCGAATGGGATCAACAGGAGGCCGGGGCCGCTGGCGTCAAGAAATTCGGCACGCCCGTGCCCGACGCGCTGATCCGCTCGCTCAAACGGACGCGCATCGCCCTCAAGGGGCCGCTCGAGACTCGGGTGGGCGAAGGCTACCGATCGATCAATGTCTATTTGCGCAAGACCTTTAACCTTTATGCCAATCTGCGGCCCACTCACAGTTTCGAGGGCGTGCACACCCCCTTTCGCGACGTTGACCTGGTGGTTGTGCGCGAGAGCACCGAGGATCTCTACGCCGGCATCGAGCACGAGATCACACCCGGAATCGTGGAAAGCGTCAAAGTAATTACTGCGCGCGCGTCAACGCGAATCGCGCGGTTCGCCTTCGAGTATGCGCGGCACAACGACCGCAAGCTGGTCACCGCGATCCACAAAGCCAACATCATGAAGCTCTCTGACGGGCTTTTTCTGAAATGCGCCCGCCGCGTCGCGAAGCAATATCCCACGATTCGCTATGAGGAAAGAATCGTTGACGCCGCCTGCATGCGGCTGGTGACGAATCCCGCAGCCTTTGACGTTCTCCTGCTCGAAAATCTTTACGGCGACATCGTCTCGGATCTTTGCGCCGGGCTGGTCGGCGGACTCGGCGTCGTGCCGGGGGCGAATTACGGCGAGCGCGGCGCGATCTTCGAGGCCGTGCATGGCACGGCGCCGGATATCGCGGGCAAAAATCTCGCCAACCCGGTCGCCGCGATCTTGTCGGCTGCCATGCTCGCCGACTACCTGAAAGCGCCACGCGCGGCCGAGCGCATCCGGATAGCCGTGGGCGCGGTCTTGCGCGCCGGCCGCACACTCACGCCCGATCTCGGGGGTCAGGCCACCACCACCTCGATGACCGCGGCGATCCTCGACGCGATGCGCCTGCCGGAAGATCGTGTGTCGAACGTTCGCCTGCCCCACGCTCGCGGGCGCGGCGTTCAACTCGTTAAGCGACCTGCTTGAACGAGTGTTCATCAGTCGCAGGCTGCGGCAGCGTCGCGGGATACGGCAGGATCGGCGCGTTGCGCCAGACGCACCAGTTCACAATCACCAACGCGGCGGTAGTTAGCGATGCCAAAATCATGATTGTGATGGATGGAAACATCGTCGGAGCCCTCCCTCGCTTTCGGCGTTTTCAGTTCTATCGATTGAAACCCCGTCAAGCGCTCTCTGTGAGATGCTCAGTACATTGTTGAGCGAGACTGCGGCGCCACTCGAGACTGCGGCGCCACTAGCGATACCGGCGGCGCTTGGATATTTTGCCAGACATGGCGAAGTCTGCCCCTAAACCGCAGAATCGGCTGCCGCCGGGGCAGACCCTCGTAACCAATTTTCCGGTATTGAGCTATGGCGCGACGCCGCGATGCGATCGCGCGAAATGGGACTTTCGCGTGACCGGTCTGGTCGAGCGGCCGCTGCACCTCACTTTCGCGGAATTCCGCGCGATGCCGACCGCCGCCGAGGTCGCGGATTTTCATTGCGTGACAACCTGGTCGCGCTATGACAATCGCTGGGAGGGGGTCAAAACCGCCGACCTGGCAAAATTGGCCGGCCTCAAGCCGGCGGCGAAATTCGTCTTCGTCCAATGTGACGGCGGCTATACGACCAATCTCCCGCTTGAAGAATTTTTCGATGACGACGTGATGCTCGCCTGGCGTCACGACGGCACGGAACTCGAGCCCGATCACGGTGGACCTCTGCGCCTGGTCGTGCCGAAGCTTTACGCCTGGAAGAGCGCTAAGTGGGTCCGCGCAATCGAGTTCTGCGCGCAGGATCGGCGCGGCTTTTGGGAGGTGCGCGGCTACCATAATCACGGCGACCCGTGGAGCGAGGAACGTTACTCGTTCCAGGAAGACGCTGACGAGTGAGCAGCGTTTTATCGCAGCCGATGCAATCCGCTTGAGCGGCTCTGCCGCGCCGAACTGCCCGTTGCTCGACCGCCGCGCGATGGTCGCGCGGCTTGGCGCCGAGAACTTCGACCTCGCGATTATCGGCGGCGGGGTTAACGGCGCGGCGATCGCGCGCGACGCCGCGATGCGCGGGCTCAAGGTTGCATTGCTCGAGCAGGGTGATTTTGCCGGCGCGACCTCTTCACGCTCCTCGAAATTGATCCACGGCGGCTTGCGCTATCTGCCTCAAGGGCAGTTGCGACTGGTCTACCAGGCCCTGCGTGAGCGCGAGCGGCTCCGCCACCTGACCGCACCCCACTTGGTCGGCCCGATTCGCTTCCTGCTCCCGTTCCGTCGCGGCCGCCGTCCCGGACGCGTCGCACTCTCGATCGGCCTGGCGCTCTACGATCTGATGGCGTGGACGCCGCGTCAGGAGCGGCATCGTCGCTTCAGCGCAGCGCACCTGCGCGAGCTTGAACCGGGTTTAATCTCGAACGGCGTCACCGGCGGCGCGACCTATTTCGACGCCTGGGGCGACGACGCGCGAATCACGCTCGAGAACATGCTTGACGCGGCCTATCACGGTGCAGCGGTCGCAAACTACGCCGCGGTCGAGAGTCTGGCGCGCGACCGTCACGGCGACGCGCTTCTGCGCGTGCGCGATCTCGAGAACCGCGCACCTATCGAAGTGCGCGCGCACACGATCGTTAATGCGGCCGGCCCCTGGGTCGATCAGATCCGCCGGATGGAAACTCCCGATGCCGCGCCGAGCGTGCGGCTCACCAAAGGCGCGCATCTGGTCATCGCGCGCGAGCGCCTGCCGGTCCGCAATCCGCTGGTGTTAACCGATCTCGGCGGGCGCATCATCTTCGTCATCCCGTACGGGGATCATCTGTTGATCGGCACCACCGACACAGACTTTGATGGCGACCCTGCGCGGGTCGCGGTCGAAGCGGGCGACGTCGAGTACCTGCTGGGCGTCATCACCGACTGGCTGCCGGACTTCGGACTCCGTGCAGAGGATGTCCTCCACGGTTTTGCGGGGCTGCGGGCGCTGCCGCTCGCGGCGCCGGGCGCAGGCCCGTCGGCGGTCCCGCGCGACGAGGTCATCCTCGAGAGTGCGGCGGGGACGATCACGGTCGCGGGCGGCAAGCTCACGACTCATCGCGCGATCGCCGAGGAGGTCGTCGATCGGGTTTGCGCGCGAAGCGGCCGTCCCGAAGCTAAATCGTCGACGCGCGAGACGCCGCTGCCCGGGGCGCGATCGTCTGTTCCTGGCGATGCGAATCTACAGCGTCTGCCGCAGCCAATCCGCGAACTCCTGCGCGCGCGCTACGGCAGCCGCGCGGAGATCGTGGCAACAATCGCCGGCGAGCAGATTGAGTTGGGCGCGCTGCTCGTCGCTGGGGCGCCTGCAATCGGGGCTGAGGTAATCTTCGCCGCACGTTACGAACTCGCGCGCACCGTCGAGGATTTTATCGTCCGCCGCACGGCGCTGTCGTGGCAAGCGCCGGAGGCGGCGCGCGCCGCCGCGCCCCTCGTCGCACGATTGCTTGAAAGCGAACTTAAAAACCTGCGCGACGCGCCTCGATTTGCTGCGGGCGTCTCGAGTGACTGAATTCGACGTCATCTTCCCGCTGAATTTTGGGGCGCCGGCCCAACTGCCGGCTAATCTGGCGATCGCCGCGACCGCGCTGCGGGAGAGCCGTAGATTGAAACTCCCAATCTTCTTCGCACCCAAGCAGATTTTCGATTTCGGCGACTATCCTAATCAGTTTTCGAGTGACTTCGCCGGCTATATCTCGACCGTGAAACAGGTCCGCGCGCTCGCCGCAGCGGCGGCCGAACGCGGTTGGCGGCGCGTGCTGATTATCGCTGCACCGGCGCATATCTGGCGGGCCCTGCGCGACGTACGCGCGCAGGGCCTGAGCGCCGCCAACGACGACTCAATCCGCGCTTATCCACGAAGCTTGTGGTACTCGAAAAGATCCACGCATCGGCAGACGACCTCGTGGTGGCGATGGTGGTTCACGTGGGAGCTGCCCGCCCGCGCTGTAATCCTTGTCTGCCGCGGCTGCTACGAGCGTCGCGCACTGCACTAATTCTTTTCAACGTCAGGAATCAGCGCCCTCCTCTTATGGGCTAGCTCGGATACGGATAACCGGCCGCGAGCGCGGTTCGCAGTTCGGCATCGTAACCGTAGATGTCGTCGAAGAAACGCACCTCGCCGTCGGGTTCGACCACGGCCGTATTGTACAGGATGAGCACCGGAATCGGTTTAGCGAGATTGACCTGTACGGTCTGATTGCCGTTCATCGTCGCGCGAATCTTATCCAGCGTCCATTCAGGTTTATCGCGCAGGACCCACGCCGCCAGCGCTGCCGGATGCTCGACGCGGATGCAGCCGTGGCTGAAATCACGCCGCGCTTTCGCGAACAGCTCGGGCGCCGGCGTACTGTGCAGGTAGACCTTGTAATCATTCGGAAAAATAAACTTCACCAGCCCCAGTGCGTTTTTCGGTCCGGGTTTCTGCCGGATATAGAGCGCCCCGGACTTGAGTCCCCGCATCGTCTCGTCGGAAACGCGGCCATCCGTCACCACACTGCCGGCGTTGTTGGCCACTTCGAAGTTGTGCGTCGCCAGGTAATCGGGATCGCGGCGGATTTTTGGAATCAGTTCGCCGCGCGTGATCGAGGGCGGCACATTCCAGTAGGGGCGGAAGACGAGATAGCGCATCGAGTTGGCGAACACCGGCGTGTGATGGCGATAAGCCTTGCCCACCACCACGCGCATCGAGAGGAAATAGGCAGGTTGCTTGCGCAGCGTTCTCAACTGGAACTCCGGGATATTGACGACGAGCGGCGGTTGCGGGAACGTCTGCGGAATCCAACGATAGCGCTCGAGCGCGAACTGCAGCTGCTCGATTCGTGCGCCGAGCGGTGTATTGATTTGCGCGATAGTGCCCGCGCCCATCACGCCGTCGGGCTCAAGTCCGTGGCGCTCCTGAAAATGCTTGACGGCATCGGCCGCAGTCTCATCATAAACCGTCGAGCCCGCCGGGGTCGTGCTGGCCGAGGGGAGATCGCCGAGCTGACGCAGGCGCGCGGCGAGCTGCGCCATCCCCGGATAAGTATCGCCGGGACGCACCGCCCTCACGGGCAGCGGCAGCGGCGGCCCATCGCCGGCAAGAGCCATCACGCGGTAGGCCGCCAGCGCTACCTCAGCGCGCTGGTAGCCGTCGTACGGCGGCTCGACCTTCGTGACCGCCGAGCTGACATCCGAGGCGTTCATAAATTCATTGCGCAGCAGCGTCGGCAGGTCGTAGCGCTCGGGTCCGACCAAATCGAACTTGAAATGCTGCGGGTTAACCCGGCCAATATGCAGATCGGAAATAAAGCGCATCGCGCAGACGGTCAGGGCTAAATCGAAATGGATGAGGTCGCTATCTATCGGGGCTGCGGTCGCAGGTTTGGTTTTCGCCAGGCGGCCGTCCCAGCGCGAGGCGTCGTAATCCTCGGGATCGAGACCCTTCAGCGCAGCCTGCTTGAACTGCCAGATCATCGCCAGCGCCTGCGAACTCGCCTGCCCATTCGGAAACCAGTCCGGCGACCACCCGCCGATTTGATAGAACTCCTGGACATAGGCGCGATAGTCAGTGAAGTTGGGCCAACGCAGATCAGTCAGTTTGCCGGAGCTGGTCAGCGCTTGAAGCTCGGCCTGTGCAGGCGATACGGCTGTGCTGGCCGGTGTTGTCGGCGACGGGCTGGCGCCAGGCGACGTTTGACTGGCCGCGCTCCCGATCCGCAAGACGAGTAGTAGCGCGACCGCGACGAGGCCCGGTCCCCAAACGGACCGAATGCGCATCCGCCGTCTGTCCATTAGCCCCGCGTCAAAAGAACGGTGAACTGTCATCTCGCATCGCGCCTCGCCGCCCAAGGCTAGGGGCAGCGCATTCGTGTCGCAATGGAGGCTCGAGGTTCTGTCTCGCGCCATCGCGATCAGCAGACGGCGTTCGGTGAATATCAAGCTTGCGGCGAAACGGGATATTTGTTTTGATCCGGAATTGGCCCGCCGAGGTGGCGAAACGGCAGACGCAGTGGACTCAAAATCCACCGTGGGCAACCACATGCGGGTTCAAGTCCCGCCCTCGGTACCAGTAAAACTCCCGACAGTGCTTGTCTTTCTATCGAAGGACGCTTTGGCTGTCAAGTCCCCGCACGGGAAACTGCGACTGACTTTGGCTCAACTTTGGCTGTTCTTCGCGCGAATGGGAGATCATGGATCACAAAGTTCACGTTAAGAAATTCACCGAATTGTAACCCCTTTTGAGCGTGGGCGCGCCAATCCCTCGTTCGCTCGTTGGCTTCCGGCTACGACGAGTTCGGTGGCCAAGACCCGGATATGCTAGATCTTCCGAGGAGCTTACGGGGTGAAATACCAGAGGGTCTTGTTCAAATAGATCTTGCGAACACGACGGTCTTTCGGGGAGTCCACAGACCAAACCCCTACGCTATCGGAGATTTCCTAATGGTGCATAGTTTCGAGGGTCGAAAGTTTCAACTCCGATTGGCTGCATCCCGGAACATCGGCCAGCGTAAGGACACCGCCTCGTCATAGATCCGCTTGCGCGGTCGCGTGTGACGGGACGCCGACGCTGCGGCGATACCAAACCCTCGAGGTTTCGATACTGATCCCCAATCTTTTCGGCGTGTGGATTGCCGAATTTATTATGGGAACACGTTAATGAATCGAATTCCTTGGCTTTGGAGGTTGCTGGTAATCCCTGTCAGGATCTGAGTGTCTCTCCTCACGACGTTTGCGTTCGTTACGGCACGCACATAGTTTCCCGAATCTACGGCGCTAATCGCCTGCTGGATCAGAACTCGTTCCTCGGTCGAGCCGGCCCGCGCCAGCATGCCTACAAGCTCTGTTCGGGTCGCCGCCAGATTTTGAGAAAAGTTGGTGGTGAGAGCTGAAACTGAGCCGACGTTACCGCCCCGCGATAGAGCCTTATTATCGATGAGGTAGACTACCCCGTTGCGTATACTAACGATATCGATGCCGCCCTGGTTTGTACCAAGAATGCTAGGCTTATAAATTAGTATTCCGTGCCCGTTGGCGGCGAGCGCTTCTGCGGCCGCCCGTTCGCCAAAGTTACCTCTCGCCAAGCGAGCTGTGGTTGCGTACGGACCTTCAGGCGGCAACCCATGGACTTCCGCAAAAGCTGTGTCAATTCCTCGTTCAGCGGCAGCACGGGCATTCTCGAGTTCGAGCCATGCTTGGGCATCTCCTCGTTCCAGTTGGTCCAAGAGGCGCTGATACTCGATTGCCCGGTTAGCGGGTGGCAGCTTCTGTTCTAATTCAGCCAATGTGCTGAGGTACTGATCCATTTTCTCCACGCTGCTTCCAGCTCGACGATGAATAGACGCAAACGATCCATAGCCCATCTGCAGCATTGCATCCATTCGTTGGGGGCTCGCGGCGAGCATGTCCAGGAAGTTAACCGAGGCTGATCCCCCCGGTCCGAAAGCTGACGATGGGATCGAGCGCACCGCTCGAGCAAAGCGTGCGTGCTGACCTTCGGGCAACCCATAAAGGAGTCCGCGGATTTCGTCGGGGGGCAGACGCCCGTTGCGCGAAAGGCGAGCAAACGCCTCTGCCACATCATCGCTCAGCCCGCTGGCCCCGCGAGAAAATTCGCTAAGGACCTCTGCTTTGCGCAGGGCATCACCGACTTCAGTATTCGTTTCCAGTAGCTTGGTGAGGTCGGTCGCCTCATGCAGCTCGAGCTTCTCCAGTGCTTGGCCAAGACGTGCCACATCTTCGGGTGGCAGCCGGGAAATGAACCGCAGCGCGTCCTCTTCTTTAGCGAACGTCTTGCTCGTACGGCTAATTAAGCGGGCGAGCGTCTCGAGTTTCGTTGCTACGAGCTCACCCTCGACCGCTTTTTCGGCCAAACCCAGTATGCCAAGGATGCGGCCTAGAGCAGCCAGCTCTTCGCTGATTCCAAGTCCCTTCACTGCCGCCTTAATCTCACCCACACCGATGAACCAGGAGGCAATTTCCCAGATAATTGTCCATCTAACCCGGCGCTCAATGGCTGCTCCCATGCCCGTCACCGCAGCGCCTTTCAGGGCGTAAAGTGCCTGTTCCCCGATCGCAGCGAGTGCCTGCTGGATGGCTTTGATGGACTCCATATGGCCAAGCGATGCGAGCTCAACCGTTAGGCTCATTTTGGCCAACTGACCAACCGCATCCACCACCCTCTCGGGGTGGGCGATGAACATCCGTAGGCTTTCGAAGAAATTACCGATGAAACCGATGAAGCTTCGGGCTGCCTCGTAGGCTTCGGCCAGTGCGTCCACAGAGATCTCGATCCCTTTATCGGTGATCCGGACGCCCGGGACTGGCTGGATCAGCTTTGCCTCCAACAGCCATTTCTTCAGCGAGTCGAAGCTGAGTGGCGACTTGTCACCAAAACGGCTGCCAAGCGCGATGAGTAGTGACCACAATTCGCTGTCGAGGTCGTCAAAAAGCTGATCCCAGATTCCGGCATGGTGGAGATGCTTGATGATCGTTTCCAATTCGCTTCGATCAGCGACACTCTTGAAAATCTCGACGATAGCCTTCTCTTGTGGCTCACTGGTCCAGGCTTTGACGAGCGCAGTCAGATAGCGCACCCGCGTATCCGCATCGATGAGCGAGAAGGCGGTCGCATCAAGCTCGGCCAGCAGATTCGCAGCCTTCTCTAAATCGTCGCTGTCGCCGCTAGCCAGCAGCAGGTCGATGTTACCAAAGATAAAGACGCGAACCTTCGCGCGATCGAGCGGCAAGCGAGGCTCTTCTCGCGCCACCGCCAACCTCCCAGCGAAGCCAGTGAAAGCCTCACGCGTCGGTGCGGTTCTTCCGCCATCCGGAAAATAGACAGATTCAACTGCATAGCCACTTGGGAGTGAAGGCAGAACGCGGCCAAAGAACTCGCCCGTGGCTCCGGGGACTGGGCGGGCCTGAGGATCGAATGGATGGACTTTGAGGTCGGCTTCGGTTAGCCGCTCGCTCAGCCCGGCAACATAGTAAAGGAGTTCGCCCGATCGTTGCGACCGCGACAGGATGGCCCAGGTTGTCGTGCCGAACAACAACTTCCCCCAGACCACCGCGTGGATAGGATCCATGGTCGTAGCATAGCGATGAGCTTCAATAGTAACATAATGATTGCCTGGCAACGCGAGGACGAGCGCATCCTGGAACGGCGGTTTATCGTCGATTACCCGATCTGGCGTGACGGTAATTTGCTCAGGTTCAAAAGAGATTACCGGCACTTCCACCGGTGCGCCCTGTTTCTGATAGCTCGGGACAGAATAAGTGCCGGCATCGGGACTAAAGCGAGAAAACTCGAATCGCCCGCTGGTGCTCCCCGCTCCTTGGATCTCGGCAGCCGCAATCTGCGAGCCATGTTCCGCCATGCTTTTGACAGCTCGCTCGATCGCAAGGAATATTACGCGCTCGATGCGGGTCTTCTCATCCGAGGAGAGCTCGTCTAGCCATGACGCGCGGCCTGGGATGTTGTAGGACGTTTTCATTCGCGAGGCCGAATTTTGGGAGCAAGAACTTCTGGGTAAGCAGGAGTTACCGGTTCATGGGCTCTGGCCCATTCCTCAGCTTTGCGCAATAGGGAATCAGCGATATTTTCGTTTCGGATGCACACTTGAGAGCCGCCTCTGATATACTCAGGTCCGATGATCACATCGAATTGTTCCGGAGCAATTCCTTTGGTCCACAACCAGTTTTCGAAATGAGCGTTATACATTTCTGCGGGTCCTCCTCTGAGCACGAACTCGCCGCCCGCTTGGTGATGCAGAAAGCTTTCCCACTCGGCTCTTAGCCCCCGGTTATTATAGAAGTCCAAGACTCTCCCTAACTCACTCGGTTCTGCCTCTACGCGAAGCACAATCCCCGGGGCACCTCGCTCCAAAGCCTGTACCTGCACTCTTCGTTCCTGCGCATATCGGACTGCCAGCTCGGAATCGAACGTCATGTATACGCCATCGCCTAGGTCGTGAACCTGCCGAGAACGTCCGCGAACGAAGCGATACACCGTGCCCCGATAAAGGGTTAGTGGTGGTGTTTTCTCCGCAGCACCCCGAGCTCCGCCAGACGGACGACCCGCCCCTGTCGAAACAGGCTGTGGCTCCGACGCTGGCGGTGGTTCTAAAGACGCTTCTGCACCGACTTGACCTGTTTTCCTGCGCAGTGCCGCAGCGGCTTCATCGGCGCTAGCGGTCGCGGTGGTCGATTTCGCAACTTCCGCCCGTTCCGCTCCTGACGCAGTCGCTGTCGTCTCTTCTACTTCTGACGATGCTCGCGACCGCCTAAGAGCAATGTTTCCGGCCGCGGAAGTCAACGCCGTGGTGATGAGAGCCACGGCTATTCCCTTAGGATCAGTCAACCTGCCGATCAGGTCATCAGCAAAACTCCGCCAAGTCACATTTTGCCCCTTTAGGGCGCGATACGCGTCTCGCGCAGCCGTGGTGAGGGCGGTCGATCCCATATGCAAAATGACTGTATGGACCAAGTTTTCGGTGACTTTGGTTGCTAGACTCTCCGTTGCTGGATTGCCGACTAATGCCTTGGCGATGCCACCGGTAACCTTGCCACCGAAACGCGTGATGATGACCTGCATCGCAGTATCAACGACCAGCGCGCCCCAATCGACCCTGTCCCCCATAGACACCTTTGCGCCCGCTTCCGCCAAGTTGGCGACGATGGGAGCGCCTGTCGCAATCACGTTGGCAGCGGCTGTGGTTCCGACTTGGAATCCCAGGACCGTTGTCGTCGCTCCCGCTCCCTCGGCCGCGCCAAGCGCGCCTGCCGCAGCCCCGCCGCTCGCGACTGTCGCCAGAACTGCGAGGGTGAGAAATGCAGCGTCCCGCGTGACCTCCAACACGGTTACAGTCATTTCGCTGGCGTTTATGATCCCCTCGAAATACGCCTGCCACATCTTGTTCGCTGAAATGGCTGCGGCTTCCGCATCCGCCATAAGGGTTGCGGCCTTTTCGAGTTGGTGTGAGGAAGCTGCTTCAAGCGCAGATTGGATTTCCCTATTCGCGCAGACGACATACGCCAGCAAATCCGGCCCAGGATCTTGGACCCTTCCCAATGTCTTCACGATCGGCGCGACGATCCAATGCTGCTTGTCAACTTCAATCTGCGTTTGGTACCTATTTTCGGCGTAGTCCGCCTTGATTCTGACGCGGCTCAAGTTTTCGCTCAATATACGTGCTGCTTTGGATCGGATTGCGTCCGCTTGCGCCGCCGTCAATGTTTCTGGCTGGCCGTCGACGACTATCGTAAAGGGGCGATCGGTGTTTCCGGAAGGCGAAATCCCATCGATGACGCGCATGACTTTCGCAAGCGCGTCTTTGTCGCCACCTCGGATCGTGGGAAGCAGCAGCGCCCTGGTATCGCCCTTGGCCGCCCGCTGCGCCAAAACCTCGGCGCTGACCCTCGCCGCTCCAGAGTCTTCTCCCAATTCCGAATCTTCAACTGCACCCTCGTGAACCGCTTTTACCGTTCCGGAATTAAGGCTCTCTAGTCTTAACAGAATATCCGATCGGTTGAACGCATTTAAGAAATACGCAGCTCGACCCCAATCTTTCTGCCGTAACTGCTCCCGGAAGCTGAAATCGAGATAAGTGACTCTTGTTGCCAAAGCAACTGCGGATTCCTCGCCGACCCGCTTGTTTCCGATAGCCCCCAAATATATGTAAGAAAGTTTGTCAGGCTGACCTTTAAATGTCGCAAGAAAATATCGTAGATGCTCCGGACTGAAGCCATTTATAAGTTCCGCTACGACCTCCCAACTGCTTTGATCAGCGGCTTCGAACGCTCGATCGAATAGCGAGCCCGGCGAAGCTTGTGCAGTTGAGTTGGGCTGCCCCCGAACGATAACGCTCATGGGAATGCCTCGGCCCTGATAGGAAGGAACACTGTATTTTCCGGGAATAACGTCGTGCTGGGCGGCCTTGTATCCTTCCCTGATGATTTCGTTGGTCCCGCGCATAGGCTGGCCGTGCTGGCGGGAGGAAATTCTTTGCTGAGCGCTAGCGATGCGGGATGTAAGGACGCGCACAAGCGATTCACCCAGTTCATCGAGCTGGGAATCACTCAGGCGGCCTCTAATGCAGACCTTAATCGGAATATAGCAGTTGACTTGACGCACTAGTTTAAGTCATGCGGTTGAGCGCGTCCCCAAAGCTTCGCCAGATACGCGCTTCGACCGCTGCGTGGTCCTCCTCAGAAAGACCACCGACCACGACCACTTCGACCGGGAAGTAGTAATTCACTACCGCTTCAGTCATCATCTGTGCCGGCTCGATTGTGGCCTCTGAGCCTGGAGCCGGCATGATGTACTCACCCTCGTGGACGACCGCCAATCCGGTCTCTTTCACGAAGCCGCCCGATTGAAACATCGGTAACTCTTCTCGATCGCCTGGTTCAAAGTTTTTTGCCATGCTCGCCTCCTCTACTCACTTAATCATTCAGTCAGCAACAAAAATGACTACACCGAACCCACCATCACCTGTCAGACTGCCATCCTGCTTCGTCACATCCAGCAGCCGGTCTCAACAGAATTCACACTCGTTCAGCTGTGACCATGGCGTGTGCATTGCCACTGTCTCATGACTCGTTACCTTGCGGCTAATCGTCACCGCGGTTCTCGACCCTGTGTTTCCTTGCCGGGCTGGTGCTAGGTAGAAAGGGACCTCCCCAGCCTGTCGGGATGTACTTAGCCACGATCTCGTGGCGTCCGACTGGCAGGCTCGAAGTACGCCATAGCGCTTTGCCCTTTGCATCGAGCGAGAGCGGCTTGCCGACGTCTTTTCCGTCGAGAACGAACTGTACACTCCCACCTGGTATACTGAAGCCCCGGGGCAGCTTTTGCGCTACGGTCGCCACAAACGTCACGGGCTTTCCTTGCTTTGATTCGTCGTCATCGGACCTCACCTTCGTCTCAGTCAAGTCCGGCCGGAGGTTCTGCGTGAGCAAATAGGTCTGCGCGAAACCAGGATGACCGGTTACGCTCACATCGAAGACGCAGTCGGCCCTCATGTCTTTGTCGGTAATGGGGCTGCATAGCTTCTCTGCGACCCTTACGTCGCCGGGGTGCGCGGGCGGTTGGCCAGAATTAGAAATCGTGCAGGACTCCGGGTTTTTTCTAGGCCACTCGGGGATGGTGAAGGTGGCGGTTGTCGTGCCTGGCGCGTAATCGAAAAGGCTCGCCGAACCCTTCACCCGCCAGGCATTGGCAAACCGGTCGTAGAGTTCGACGTAGCGCTCATCCAGCGATGTCGGCTTCGGTCCGAGCGAAGTGCCGTCGGGGAGGGCCGGCAACCAGCTCTTGTCTGCCAGCTTACCAAAAATCCCCTTGGTGGCTGTGGTCCCATAAACGTTCACGTTGAGGTACCACTGTTGCTGGCCGGGCCACCATGCGGGCGTGACGACCAGCAGCGTTCCGTCTGAGTAATGGATTTCGATGCCATCACCGGCGGGAGACTTAATGATCCGGGCACTGATCGACTGCACGGGATTATGGAGGGAATCATGGGTGGTCGTGATCGGGGGAAGATCGGGTCCAACAGTTCTCCCTTCAGGGCCCAGCTCGGTCGGAACGCCATCCACGCGGAGCTGCATCCGGGAAGCATGCGAAACCCCGCCAACGTTCGACTCAAGGGTAACCTCCGGCTCATAGGTAACCCGGTGCCGGCCTACGCTAGCGGCTACGGCGCTGTAGATAGCGACACAGGTCGCAAGCCCAGTATAGGGATCAGCGCCCGGGACGGACGTTGTGGCAACGGGAATTTGGCGGCCCTGGATTTCGAATCCGTCACCGCGCAAAACGGTGAACTCGCCCGCGCTCTGGAAGTTGTAGTGGACGGCTTCGACCGTGTTGACGTGCACGTCGCCCCAACCGCCGCTCGTACTACGGAAGTTGAATTGGTAGTTCCCTGTACAATTAATAGCTGTATTGCCATGATCCGTGACGAGTACGCTAAAACTGAGCAGACCGGAGGGAACCTTGCCGCTGAAAGTCGCCGAGGCCAGTCCTGGCGGAGCCGGAGCCGTGAGGATCATAGTGTTCGTGCCATCGCTGCAAGTGACACTTGTCGACGTGTTACTGCAAATTCCACCCGAAGCAAACGACCAGTCCACTACAGTGGTGGTTGCAAGAGGGGCCGGACATAGTGCAATCGAGTCTGTGATTGGGGGGTTGCCGGGATTGTCGTAAATGGCTGGTGGCATTGTATGACCCGGACATTGAATATCAATATCTCGAGGAGGATTACATGCACTCCACGCGTTGCTAGAGTTGAGTAAGGCGAATAGCAGCAGGCAACCGAGCCAGTGAACGCCCTGAGTTATCGTAGGGAACGGAGTTTTGTTGCTCACGAGGTCCTCCTGTAATTGACGTCCGCTCCGCCGGTACGAGCTGAATGACCCACGCGTGGTCTTCCCGAGATACGGACGGTTTGGATCATGGAGTGTTAGCGCGGCCTAGCCGACTGTCCCGTCGGCCCGACGTTCCGTGCGGGCTTCGGCGAGCGCTTCTTCCAACTGGTCAACCTTTTGTGCCAGTTCTTTTACAGCATTGATCAGCACGTAGGTGAGGGCTGAACCGTCGAAGATCCTAAAGTCGTCAAAATGCGCCTCGCCATTCAGGATGCAGGAGGTCAGCCGGATGGTTTCCGGAAAGACCTTTTCAATTTCCTGGCCGAGCACGCCAACACCCTCTCGACCAGCTGGGGTGCCCGCCAGACCGTTGTAGCGGAAGCGCACCGGGCGGACCTGTCGCAGCTGAGTGAGCCCCGCTTCAAGGTCGCGCACGTCTTGCTTGACCCTGGCATCCGAGGGTGCCCACTGCGTGCCACCGGCGGCCTTGAAAGCGTCGCCCGCGACCTGGAGCACTGCATTGGCAGGTGCGCCGGGCAGATCGGCTTCGCTGGGGCCGACAATCACATTGCCGGCGGGGGAAATACCCAAGCGGATGGAAGTTCCATTCTGGCGGATGCTCACCGGTTGCCCGCCAGTGGCGTTTATGTGGACGTTGCCGTTGGGACCCTGCTGCAACGCGTAATCGGTATCGAAAGCATGGCTTTTATGGGAGAAGATCGCGTACCCTGCGAACGCGCCCGCGCCGCCATTGCAGCACACCGCATTGCCGAAACGCACCCGTTCCGTGGTTGCGGTGTTATCGCCAAGATTCACCTCGAGGCGGTGGGTTGGCGGGGCGGCCGCGGAAAAGCCGGCGCCGACGCCGACATTGCCTCCCGCATAGACCACCGCGCCGCCGGCGCCAACGGGCTGGAAAGCGAGTTCCGTGTTAATCTGGTTAATGACAGTAGATATGTTGTCGAACTCTGCTTCCAAACTATGGAATTCGACATTGAATCCCCTTTCACCACCTGCCTGCACTATGTCTTGACCATCAAACCAGTCCCGATGCTGGAAACTGCGCTGGTACGTTAAGTTTGCCATCCTTTGATCTCCTTCCGGTCTAGTTGTAGAAGCGTGACATATCTGCCATTTCCAGCCCTGTTAGAACCGGTAACTGGGAAAGCTGTAAGCTGGGAACGCTTTCGTCGGATCCTGCTCGATCTCCCTTACATGCTTGCGAATGTTGTCGGTGCGTACCTCGACTCCGATCGGATGGAACGCGTCGAGGATGTTCATGATGATGTCGTATTGCTCTTTGGGTATAATTGTCGTGGGCACGTCGAGCGCGGGCTTGAGACGGATTTCAAAGGTATAAGGTGCCGCGAGCGAATCGTTGTGCGCGACGTAGGTCAGCGCGAGAACAAGCAGCCCGGGCTTCGACGGCGTGAAGCGTGCACTGGAGAGAACCAGCGTGTCGAAAGAGCCTGCGCCAGCGCCGATTGCACGCGTGCTCCAATTGTAAGTGCCTGGCGGCAACGTGCTGGGCACGACGGCCAGGTTGAGCGGTGTGCCGAGGACGATTTCGGCTGGAAGGGGCGCCGTCGTTGCCGCGTCACCGATCTCGATCCATGTGTCGGGCCGCATGATCGCCGTCACCGATCCGCCAGCGCGCTCGGTATAATCGAAGGACCGTGCAGCGAGCGCGGCGAGGACACCGGGATCGAGGGTCGTGTGCCCGAGCACGAGGCGTCGGCCGACGCTCTCTACGCCAGCGCCCGTGGGGGCGAAGGCTTGCGTTACCTGGAGGTGTCCGGGTGTCGCCCGCGCCGCGAGCAATGCCACCAACGCGTCGAGGGCGTCGCGCGATACGACTTGCATCTTGGCATTGTTCGGGTCGGCACCGAAATCGATTGCCGGGCTCGGGGCGTGAGTGATCAGGTAGGCGTGGTCGAACCCGGCGTCCGGCGTGCCGATGATCGCCGTCGGGTCGGGGTCCATGTTGCCGATGGTGTCCAGTGCGTGCCCGTCTGCGAGAATCGTCGGATCGACGCGCAGCGTCAGCGTGCCCGATCGCGTTCGCCCGCCGCGCCCGTATTCCACACGAGCCGCGATATCCCCGGCCGCATCCGCAACCAGACGAACACGCGGACGCGACGGGATCGGAGCATTGTTCGAGAACTGAATCGAGTCGCCGTTTCCAACACCGGCCCCGGTGGCGTTCTGGCTCATCGCGACGGTTGTGGCCGTCTTAGAAACTACAGTCGCGCCGTTCGGGATGACCGCTCCGGTGGTAAGATCGACGATCAGCATGCCTGGCAAGATGGTTGCGGGCACAGCGGCGAAATGCAGGGTTGCGTTTGTAGCGGGAGTAGTCGCGTTCGTCGTCAGTGCTACCAGATCGGCTGAATGCGCGACGAGGTGCGCGCGCGCCGGACCCGGCGTGATAATCGTCCACAAGAACCTACCGCCCAAAGGGAGCGCAGGATCGACCGTCAAGTCGAACGCGCTGCCGACATCGGCGCGCTGGCCGGCGGCGGGTGCGGTACGGATTGCGATCCGTTCACCCGCCGGAACCGCGACCGCGAGGTCAGGGCCGAGGTTGCGCACATAGGCA
>DATGHL010000039.1 GCA_035308025.1 Candidatus Binataceae bacterium | reverse complement strand
TCTTCGCGCTTACCACCGATGATCTCCTGGAATGCGCCGCGGCGGTGCGCGCGATTCGCGCCGGTCGTCTCGACGAGGTGCAGATTCCCGTCGGCTGCCTCGATGTGGCCGCACAACAGATCGTCGCGATCGCCGCAGAAGAGGACGAGATTTCCGACGACGCCCTGCTCCGCGTTTTGCGCGCGGTGCCGAATTTCGCCAGCCTCGATCACGACGCTTTGAGCGCGCTGTTAACGCAATTCGCCGCGCAGTTGCCCGATCGTATCCAGGGCGCCAATCCCAAGATCTTTTACGATCGTGCCGCGGGTCTTGTCCGACCCCGCCGCGGCGCGCGCCTCGCTGCTATCACCTCCGGCGGCACTATTCCGGAAAATGGCAACTACGACGTGGTCATCGCCTCGGCCGGACGCAAGATCGGCGATGTCGAAGAAGACTTTGCGCAGGAATCGATGCGCGGGGATGTCTTCTCGCTCGGTTCGATGCCCTGGCAGATCCTCGGCATTTCGAAGAATCGCCTGATGGTTGAACCGGCGCCCGGGATGGCGCCGAGCCTGCCCTTCTGGCAAACCGAGGCCGGCGGCCGCTCGGCCGCGCTTTCGGCTGAGGTCTCCGGCTTACGACTCGAAATCGCGACACGCCTGATGACGCCCAACGCCGATCACGCCGCGACAAAACCGCTGTCCGCTGAGCGCAACGCTGCGCCCTCACCCGCCGAGTGCGCCGCGGCCCAGTGGCTCGAGCGCGAGTGCAAACTCGAACCCGCCGCGGCCGCCCAAGCGGTCGCCTACATTCGCCGCGGAATGGCGGCGCTCGGCGCACTCCCGGGCGAGCACACCCTGGTGGTGGAGCGCTTCTTCGACGGCCTCGGCGGCACGCAGATTGTCATTCACGCGCCCTTCGGCATCCGGCTCAATCGCGCGCTCGGCCTCGCGCTTCGCAAACGCCTCTGTCAGACCTTCGACTTCGAGATTCAGGCCTCCGCGATCGACGACGCCGTGCTCCTCGCGCTCAACTCGCGCCACAGCTTTCCGCTGGAGCAGATCCTGAGCATGATCACCTCGCGGTCAGCGCGGACGACGCTGACCCAGGCCTTGCTCGATGCGCCGATGTTCGAAGTCCGCTTCCGCCACGTCGCGACGCGCGCCCTCTCGATCCTGCGTTCATCGCAAGGCCGCAAAATTCCGGCCTGGATTCAACGCCTGCGCACGCAGGAACTGATTACGGCGCTCTTCCCCGGCCGCAACGCCTGCTTCGAGAATCGTCCGATCAAGGTCGAGCTGCCCGACCATTTCGTCGTCAACGAAGCGATGCGCGAGTGCCTCACCGAGACTGCCGACATTGAGTGCCTCGAACAATTGCTGCGCGGCGTCGAGGACGGCTCGATTCGCACGGTCTTCGTCGACAGTACCGCGCCTTCCGTCTTCGCCCATCGCATCCTGCTGGCCTGGGATTATTCCTTTCTTGACGATGGCGAGCGCGCCAACCGCCGCTCGCGCACCGTCACGATGAATCGCGCGATGGCGGAAGACGTCTTCCGCACCGAGGACCTCGCCGAGCTGCTCGCCGCCGACGCAATCGAGCGCGTCGCCGCCGAGATCGATGGCCGCGCGCCAAATGCACGGGCGCGCAATCCGGACGAGCTGGCTGAATTGATTCGCGCGCATGGCTTTCTCCCGCTCGCCGGCGTGAGCGATCGCGTTGCGGCTGACGGCTCGATTATCCTCGCCGGTCTCGAGCAACAGGCCCGCGTCATCCGCGCGATCCTCGCGCCGGACGCGCCCGAGGTTTTGCTCACACGAGAGGATGTCGGGCTGTTCGCCGCCGCCTACCCAAACGCGACCGCGCTCGCTGCGCCGCCGTCGCCGTCCGAAGCCTTCGAGATTGACAGCGCCCGCGAGGAGGTGGTCCGCCGCGCCCTCGCGATCTCGCCTCCGGCTACTCCGAACGAGCTTGCCCGCCTCCTGTGGCTGCCGCCTGCTGCGATCGCTCAAGCACTGGCGGCGCTCGAAGCAAAGGGCGCGGTTTTCCGCGGTCACTTCACCCCGCGTCCCGAAGCTAACGGTGTTGGCGAACAGGATGCGACTGAGGAATGGTGCGACCGCTACGTGCTCGAACGCATCCATCGGCAGACCCTGAATAAGCTGCGCGCCGAGGTCGAGCCCTGCGCCGATCACGAATTCGCCGCCTTCCGCCTGACCTGGAATCATTGCGGCGCGGCACGGCTCGATCCTGGTCCCGACAGCGTTCGCGCCGTCATCGAGCAATTGGCCGGACTCGCATATCCGCCCGAGTATTGGGAGTCAGCGATTCTGCCCGCGCGCATCCGCGACTACCGCCCCGAGCATCTCGACCTCCTGTGCCTGAGCGGCGAGTTCGCCTGGCTCGCGGCGCCGATGGAAGACGACGCCAGCCCGGCCGAGCAGTTTCCCACGCGCGTCGCTTTTGTCGCGCGTCGAGCAGCCCAGCTTGCGCCTCGCGAACTCCCGCCTCTGAGCGATGCTGACGCGCAACTGCTCGCCACGATGCGCGATCACGGCGCGCAGTACCTCGATCAGATCGCCGATCACGCCAATCTGCCCGAGCGCGACGTCCTCGCCGGCTTGTGGCGGCTCGCCGCCGCAGGCGCGGTCTCGAACGACAGCTTTGCGCCGCTGCGCCTGATCGCCGCTGAGCCTGAAGCCGCGCGCACGCTCGCGCGCAACGGCGCGGCTCACGTACCGACCCGTCACGACGCCGCGGTCCGCGCCCGCCTCAAGTCGAGCCTCAGCGGACGCTGGTCGCTGGCCGCCTCGGCGCACCCTGCCGGCGAACTCAAGCACGAAGCCACTGCCGCCGATCGCGTCCGCGATCTCGCCGCTGTATTGCTGACTCGCCACGGCATCCTCGCGCGCGAGATGCTTGCGCTCGAGCAGTTTGACCTCACCTGGCGCGAACTCGCCTTCGCACTGCGCCGGATGGAATATGCCGGACTGATCCGGCGCGGATGGTTCGTGCGCGCGCTCTCGGGCGAGCAGTATGCGACGCCGGAAGCGCTCGCGACGCTTCACGCGATCCGCGCTGGCCAGGTTGACGATAATACCTGCGCCGTCATGAACGCGCTCGATCCGGCCAATCCGTTTGGCGTGCTGCTGCCCGGATGCGGTGTCACGCGCGAGTCCACAAATCTCCTCGTCGTCGCCGGCGGCAGCGTCATTCTGGGCCTCAGCAGTCACGCGCTGATAGTCCCGAATCCACTCGGCGCCGATCGTCTCAGGACGGCGCTATCCGCCCTGATGGGAGTTCGGCCGAAGCTGCGCATCGACACGATCGCGGATGTTCCCGCGCTCGAATCGGCGCACGTCAACCTCTTCGCTACGATGGGTTTTCACTCCGACGGCCGCGCCCTGGTCTACGACGGGATGCCCGGTCCGCGCCCGGCGCGCGCTACTCCATCTGCCGCGGATACTCAGCCCAGTCTTCAGGCGCGTGACTGATCCACAGCCGCGCCTCGCCCGCGTCGCGCAGATCGCGCAACCGACGAATCGACGCGCTCGCCTCGGCAATATCGTAATCGCTATGCATCGCCGCCAGCGTCTCGAGCTGCGGACGGATATGAATCGTATCGCCCGTCAGCACGATGCTCTCGTGCTTGAGCCGGACCTGCAACGAGCATTCGCCCGGCGTGTGGCCCGCGGTCTTGAGCATCATGACGCTGCCGTCGCCAAAGATGTCCGTATCGCCCGCGAGTTCGCGCCAGGCAAAGCCGCGCGTCGGCGCCAAATCATTGAAGATAAAGCCGTTGCGCGCCTTCGCCTCGGGCCAATAGGCATAGGGCAGCTCACCTTGCATCACGAGAAATTGTGCATCCGGAAACAGCTTGAGCCCGCCCGAATGATCCAGATGGAGATGTGACACGACGACATATTTTACGTCTGCCGGTTTATAGCCGTGCAGCCGCACCTGCTGATCCACCACCTGATCCTTGCTGAAGCGGATATTCTTGAGGAACTTCGTCGCGACTCCCCACCAGCCCTCCGCATCGACTGCGACCTCCGGCGCGCAGCCGGTATCGAACAGCACCAGGCCCTTCGCGTGCTCGACCAGAAAAGACGGGATCGGGATGTCGATCATGGCGTCGCTGCCACCGATCATCAGTCCCGCTTCGCTCATGCTGATCGTCGCGCCCTCGAGCGCGATAAGTTTATTTGCCGATGTCATAGCTGCCTCCGCGATCCGGCATTGTCGGCCTCGCACGCTTCAACGGTCAATCACACAACGCATACAATGCGCGTGATGGTAAAGACCGAATGGTCCGATGACTTCGAGCGCGGCGTGAGGTTGTTCAACGCCGGCCGCTTCTTTGAGTGCCATGAAGTCTGGGAACTGATCTGGAAGCAAGCGGCGGGCGCGGAAAAAACTTTGCTTCAGGCGTTGATTCAGGCGGCGGCAGCGCTGCTTCACCTCGAACGCGGGAATCTTCGCGGCGCCGAATCCACTTGGGCAAAAGCGCGGATCAAGTTTCAGTCGCTACCGCCAGAATTAATAGGCCTCGAATTGGAGGAGTTTTCTTCGGCGCTCGCTCGCTTTTTCAGCGCGGCGCGAGAAGGCCATCCGCGCGGTGAATTCCCGCGCCTACGACTCCACGAAAGCTAATGTCCCGAGTCAGAAGTTGTTTTGTAAGTCGCCAGCCTGTGATTGGCGTGGCCGGCCGGGTGTCATCCTGAGCGAAATGAGCAGCGCGAACGCAGTCGAAGGATCTCGGACAGCTTCGCGCCAGCGAAGCCGGTTCCGGTTTCTGAATTGCGCCTTCGGGCGCGTTCAATACCCTAGAAGGGAATGTCTTCGTCGTCCATCGGCGGCGGACCGGCATCGAAGCCCCCGCCCGCGCCGCCGCCCGCATCGTCCATCGCACCCGCGCGCCCGCCGAGGAACTGGACCGTCTGCGCGACAATCTCCGTGCTATAGCGTTTGCCGCTACCGTCTTTGGCCTCATACTGACGGGTCGTAATCCGCCCTTCGACGTAAACTTGCCGCCCCTTCTTGAGATACTGGCCGCAGACGTCGGCCAATTTGCCCCACGCGACGATCCGATGCCACTCGGTGCGCTCCTGCTTGGCCCCGCTGCGGTCGTTGAAGTTCTCGGTCGTCGCGATCGAAAAATTTGCCACGTTTTGCCCGGAGGGCGTGGAACGAATCTCCGGATCGCGCCCGAGATTGCCCACCAGAATTGCCTTGTTCACCGACATATTAGAGCCCTTCTCTGAAGCTTATCAGCGGCGCAGGCCGACGCAAGCACCGAAATCAGATGTTTCCACCTGCCGGCGAAGTTCCGTTACAGGATTGAGTGAGACTGCGCCAGAGGGCTAACGCAGCAGCTCCTTGAGGCGCGCCGTGAACTCGCTGCGCGACAGTGTGAGGTCAAAGCCGGCCTCGCGCGCCGAGGCCAGCGATTTCAGATCGACGTGCGCGGCGAAGCCCACGAGCCGCGCGCCAACCCCGCCATCGTGCTTGATCGCGGCGGCGGTCGCCGCGGCGGGGAAGTTTGCATCCGACAGATCGGCGAAGACTATCGCTGGCCGAATCTCGGCATAGCGCGCGCGCGCCTGCTCGAGCGTCGAGGCGTACGCGACCTTGACCCCGAGCACTTTTGCGGCGGCGTCGATTCGCGAACGGAACAGCATGTCGCGCACCAGGCCCATCACCCGCGCCTGGTTGGGCGCAGAGAAACGCACCGGAGAGAACGGTTTGAGATCGATCGCAGGCGTGCGCTGATGGATCAGATCGGCGAGGATTTCGCCGGTCAAGGCCGACAGCAGGATACCGCTGCGGAAGTGGCCGGCGGCGTAAAAAACCCCAGCGACCGACGGCGACGCTCCCAGCACCGGCATCAAGTCGCGCGTCGCCGGACGCAGCCCGGCCCAAGCCTCGCGAAACGCCATCCCGCCGAGCGACGGCATCATTTTGCGCGCGCCGCGTGAGATCTTTTCGATTCCTTCCAGCGTCACGCGCTTGTCGTAGCCGGCCTCCTCCATCGTCGAGCCCGCAAGCAGGCGGCCGTCACGGCGTGGCACCAGGTAGCCGTGCATCGAGAAGATCGCCGGTCCCGCGAGCGCGCGCAGACTCTCAAAACAGAGCATCTGTCCGCGGATCGGCGCGATCGCAACGCGATCCTGCCCGAGGCCGCGGAGTTCGCCCGCCCAGGCGCCCGCCGCGTTGATCACCACGTCAGCCGCGAGCTCCTCGCCGCCGTGCAGCCGGACTCCGCTGGCGCGAGCGTCTTTAGTTATGATCGCTTCGACGCGGGCGCCCTCACGAATCGTTGCCCCGCGCGCCACCGCCGCCGCCGCATAGGCGCGCGTCAATTGGCGATTATCCGTGCGCCGATCGTTCGGCAGGTGCACCGCGTAGACCACCTCGGCGGAGAGCTCGGGCTCAAGTCGGCGCGCCTCATCGCCGGAGAGTTCCTCGGCCACGCCGCCGGCGCGGCTCTGCCAGCGCGCCCGCTCTTTTAGTTCGGCCTGCTCCGCGGCGTCGAAGGCGACGTAGAGAATTCCCGCGTCGTCATACTCGGGATCGATTCCCGATTCCTGCCGCAGCGCCTCTACCGTCCCGGCGAAAACCTCGCGCGCCTTGACGCAAAGGTCGAAAAAAGCTCCCGGGCCCTGCGCCTCCGCTTGCGGCGCGATCATCCCGGCCGCCGCCCACGAGGCTTCCTGCCCGGCGCGGCCGCGCTCCAGAAGGGTAACTGTCACAGCCTCGCGCGCCAGGCGCCACGCGATGCTACTGCCGATAATCCCGCCGCCGATAATGATGGCTTTCATATTGCTTCTTGACGCAGCTCGCGCAGTCCTGACTTTGGCCGCGCGTCGCAGACTCCGCCCCCTGGCTCCGCTAGTGTGTCAAAATCCCGGGTGTCGGGAAGCTCCGGCAGAACTCGCGAACTTCGCCCGCGATCCGCTCGAGCGTCGCCGGGTCGTCAATTTGCGTCATCACCTGACCCATCCACGCGGCGATCTGCCGCATTTCCGGCTCCTTCATCCCGCGCGAGGTCACCGCTGGCGTGCCTAACCGGATGCCGCTCGGCGAAAAGGGCTTGCGCGGATCATATGGCACGGTGTTGTAATTGCAGTTGATCCCCGCACGATCGAGCGCCTGCGCCGCCTTCTTGCCGATAACTTTTTTATTAGTTAGATCGACCAGAATCAGATGGTTGTCGGTGCCGCCCGAGACCAGATTGAAGCCCTCTTCGAGCAGTCCCGCCGCCAGCGCCTTGGCGTTGCTCACGATCTGACGTCCGTACTGCTTGAACTCCGGCGTCGCCGCCTCTTTGAGCGCCACTCCGATTCCCGCCGTCGTATGGTTGTGCGGTCCGCCCTGCAGTCCCGGAAAGACCGCCTTGTCGATCTTCTCGGCGATCGCATTACGGCACAGAATCATCGCTCCGCGCGGACCGCGCAGCGTCTTGTGCGTCGTCGTCATCACCGCGTCGGCGTAAGGAACCGGATCCGGATGAACGCCCGCGACGATCAGCCCGGCGATGTGCGAGATGTCCGCCAGCAAGTAGGCGTCAACTTCTTTGGCGATCTCGCTGAAAATCTTGAAGTCGAATTGCCGCGGATAGGCCGTCGCCCCAGTCACGATAATCCGCGGCCGCTCCTTGCGCGCCAGCTCGCGGACGGCATCGTAATCGATCCGCTGGGACTCGCGATCGACCACGTAGTGGATCGGACGCCAGAAACTGCCCGTGATGCTGACGTTCCATCCATGCGTCAGGTGGCCGCCGTGCGGCAGCGCCAGGCCCATCAACCCCTCGCCGGGCTTGAGCAGGGCGAAGTAGATCGCCAGATTCGCCGGCGAGCCTGAATAAGGCTGTACGTTCGCGTGCTCGGCCCCGAACAGGTTTTTGGCCCGCCCGATCACCAGGCTCTCTACCTGATCGATATAGCGCTGGCCCTCGTAGTAGCGCCGCCCGGCGTAGCCCTCGGAGTACTTGTTGGTGAGCACCGACCCGGTCGCTTCGAGGACCGCCGCCGAGACGTAGTTCTCCGACGGAATCAGCCGCACCGATTCGGTCTGGTACAGCTCCTCCTGCTTAATCAGGCGAAAGATTTCCGGGTCGGTGCGCTCGAGCTGATCCACTGCTGCCTCCGGTTAATCACGTCATCCAAGCATATGCTTTGCTGCAACCTCAGGAAAACTCGCTGCGTATCCGGCTTGCTCGCACACCTCTTGCGCCTTGACGCTCAGAGCTTCGGTCCGTCCGCCTCACGAGTCACTTTCGTTTTCCTGTGAGCGGTCTCAAAGACACTTTCTGCGTAGCTGAATGAAACACGCTGCACCGTGGTCTTGAGTAATCTCAATAGGCCGGACTGTGTGTTTCTTCGTGCTTTGTTACTTAAGCCGATTCTTGATCCTCTCACTTAACATATAGAAATTATGCGCAAACATTCATAGCCAAGATCGCTACGTGTTCTCAACTAAACAGAGAAAGTTCTACATTGAGGCTCAAAACCATTAAGTCAGCCCTGAAGTTATTCTTGGAAGCGCTGCGATTATGGCGCTGCTCGCGCTTTCCCCGCTTAGCTCGCGACCCGCTTTCGCTGACGATGGCCACCACGATCATGGCGGTGGCCCACCCTCTGAAGCTCCGTAACTCGACACCACAGCCGCACAGGGGTTGGTTTTGATCAGCGGCGCGCTTGTGCTCCTCCGCAGGTATCGATGCGCGAGCTAGAATTAACCTCGTAGCCTCGCTGCTGGAGTTTCACCCGCTTAGTCAGGCGCGAGCGGATTATTTCCGTTCGACACATGCGCCGGTGCGCCCGGACATGCATCTCTGCCAAAAAGGGCGTCCGGCTTTCGCGGTACGATCTGTAATTAGTTACGCTGTCCCCAACTCTCTCTTGACACGATTCCGCACAGCAGCCACAATACGCGAGGTGGGGATAGGACTCTAGCCAACAGGAGGCTCTCTGTGAAATCTCTGGTCTTGAATCGGCTTGGTGCGGGCGCTGTCGCGTTCGCGACATTCTTCGCGTTTTGTCCTCTCAGCCCGTCGGCCGCCTTGGCCCAGGGAAACGATTGGGCTCGTCCGCGCTATCATCATCGAGTTGGCGGCGGCCCTTTTGAAGCTCCGGAACTGGACGCGGCGACTGCGGCACAGGGCTTGGTTCTGATCGGCGGTGCACTCGTGCTTTTGCGTCGTCGCTATCGTCGCGGGCAATAGGACTATCCGGCAGTTAGACTGGGCGGCGCAAGTTACTCCAAATCCGTCGGAGTAACTTGCGCGATCCACGCGCGGTAGGCGCTGTCGTAACCGACGGCTCTTTGCCGACGCTCTACCAGTTCGCGAATCTGGCGGATGCTCTCGCCCGAAAGCAGAGCACGCATCCCAATTTGTTCAGCTATTTCTTTGCCGATCTGTTCGGCCGCGAGCCGCTCACCTCCGGCCAACGGAATCCGGCTACCATCATCCGCTAGCCCCAGATAGCGCTCGGCTACCAGCGTACCGATCTCCGTGCCGCTGTCGAGAGAATCCTTGATATTCCCTTTGCCGGTGAGCACGTTGCCGGCAGCATAAACCGCGGTCGATCCGGCGAGCAGCAGACCGCATTTAGCGTCGAGGTATTTGTAGACTTCGCCATCCCGCGGGATTCCAGCGATCGGCTCGGGCACGCTGCCGATAGAGCTGACGACAAAAGGACCGCGCACATCTTCGGCGCTGCCCGCGAGTGTCCGCGCCTTCCCTTCGATTACTTCAGTTCGGCTGATAGCGAGTCCGCATAGCCGGTCACCCGTCGTCACGATCCCGGTAGGCACCCGGCGGTCCTCGAACTCGAACAGATACTTGCGCTGCGCCTTCTCCAGGATCTTGAGCCGCGCCTGTCTTAGAGATTCCGCCCGCTTAGGCGGCGCATCCGGCGCGATGTCCGACAGCGGCATATCGAGCACGCGGCGGCGATAGAACAGCTTGCTGGCGGCGAGCCCCAGCGCGCTCCAGTCGAGACCATGACTCTGCAGGACCGCGTCGATCCCCTCGCGCTCGAGCCGGATCATCTGCTCCTCGATCCCGCGCGCGGCAAGCGCCTTGAGCGTCATTTCAATCTGCAGGACTTTGACCACGTCGAAGGAGGCGAGCCCGCCCCCGATCACAATCCCGCCCGGCGCCAACTCATACTGCGGGCCCGAGTAAGCTCTCTCGTTGTGATGATTGAACCAGTAGATCAGCGGGTTCTGATAGATCAGCCCGCGATCCAAATAAGCTTCCGCCGCGGTCACCGGGAACGGCCGATCGCGCCAAGCCCCATGCGCCAGCACGATCGCGCTCAGTCCCCATGCTGTGCGCAATTCCTCAAAGCTGATATCTATGCCCAGTCGCGTCAGCGGCACATATTCGATATTCGGAAGATCGAGCCGACGGTTGATCTCCTCGTATTCGTCGCGGCGCTGCTTGACGTGCCAGCGCGGCAGCCCATCCTCGATCTTTCCGTACGGCCGCGCGTTCTGCTCGAACACCACGACCAGTGCTCCGCGCGCCGCAAGGATACGGGCGATTTCCGATCCCGCCGTCGCCGCGCCGACCACTGCCACTACATGCCCGGATTCTCCGTTCACAGCCTTACTCGTATTATTCTACAGCGTTTTATTAGAGTCTGAAACCGTCCGGTGTGACCGCCGATCACGCCGACGGCAGGCCCAATCCCGCCCATCGACTTGCGCGGATGATTCTCGCATGGTTTCCTGACTCGCGGTATGGCAGCATTATCGAAATCGCGTCGAACTTCGTGGATCTTTGCGGTCGCAACCTGCACTCTCGCCGCAATGGCCGGATGCTACTTCGGCTATTCGGCCTCCGTCGAGCATTATTCCGCCACCGATTCCGCCCTGGGCGAAGAACACGAGGTCAATTACTCCGCCAACGACGCCTTGGGGCTGACCCAGGACGCGCTGCGCGGTGACGGCATCCTCTTCGAGGTCCAGCCCGATAACTCCATCGTAACCCTGTGGCGCGACGCCGACATCAATACGCCTACCGGATGGTTTCCCCTGATGATCGGCGAACATCCGCGCTACCGTTATGAAATTCAGGTAGTGCCTGAAGCCAGCCGGCGCAGCAAGATCATCATCAACGTCCGGACCGAAGGTATAGCCGATGAGCAACTCGCAAGCTATAAGGCAAGCAACCGTTTCGCCTTGTTCAAAGAGATTGACGAACTCGCGGCCAAATATCCGCCCGCATCGCATCTGCCGAACCGCGGCGGCGTCAATTTTACGCTTCTCCCCAACGAGGACCTCAAGGCGCTGGCTCAACGCGTGACTGGCAAAGCCGACAACTGGGCCGTAATCGCCAAAGACAATGGACTGACGTCGCCGACCGACGTCAGCCCATTTCAAAGTGTCTGGGTAAGAAACACCCTGCTAAGCCCAGTGAAATAAATGAATCGCGAAGGACCAACGCCAGGACGAAGACTCGAATCTCACAACGCAAAACTTAGCCGGCTGCGCCAATCTCATCGTACTCGGGGGTCAAACCGGTCGGGCTCAATGCCGCAACCACGGCCAGAAACTGCTCGAACGTCATCTGCAGGTTGAGAAAACCGCCTTGACAGAAAACCCATCCATAATAATCCAGGATCTCATCCGGAATCATGACCGGCAGACGCGGCATCGTCGAGACCGTCGGAAATCGTCGCGGCTCGTCGAGACGCCGCGAGCCGCTGGTCGCGTCAGACAATGCCATCCCGCTGCCCACAGCTTCATGCTCGCGTAACTTGACGACTTTCAATTCGGAGCTCCGCGCCATCGCCGACCATCCTCCTTCCCCAGTCTGCCAACCGCATATTACCTGCCGCGCGTTCTTCTGCCAAGGACTTCAGTCGCGGTTGTCAGTTTATTTAGGAGAATTAATCTATTTATAGGAGCTTATAGGTAAAAACTGATGCCATTTGAACGTAACTATCGGTCGATATGCAGGCAACCGCCTTCTCGCGCTAACAAAGATAATACGTATAAACTTCGCGGGAGAGAACTCCTGCCTGACTCCTCCACCTGGGTATGCGATGACACAACAGTTCCACGCGATCATCCTTGGCATCGTTCAGGGTCTGACCGAGTTCCTGCCGGTTTCGAGTTCGGCCCATCTGATTATCGTCCCTTGGCTGCTGAAGTGGGAGGATCCGGGCCTCGCCTTCGACGTCGCTCTGCACCTCGGCACACTGCTCGCCCTGCTAATCTTCTATTGGCGTAACTGGCTCGAGATGGGCACCGCGCTATTCAACAGCGATCACCGCAATCGACTTCTGCTGATGCTCTTAATCGTCGCCTCGATTCCCGGAGCGATCATCGGTGTCTTGCTCGAGAAGGCGGCGGAGAGCACCTTCCGTTCGCCATGGATTATAGCCAGCACCCTGACGCTGATGGGTCTCGCCCTATGGTTTTTCGATCGCACCCGGCCCCAAGAGCGAAAGATTCACGAGATTGGTCTGTTCGATGCTGCACTGATCGGACTTAGCCAGGCGGTGGCGATCATTCCCGGTGTCTCGCGCTCGGGCGCGACCATCACGATGGCGCGAATCCTGGGCATCGAACGGGCCGCCGCCGCCAATTTTTCCTTCCTGATGGCGACGCCGATCATTGCGGGCGCCGGCCTGGTCGAGGGCCGCCATCTGATCGGCATGGGTCTCGGCGGAGGGGTTATCGCGGGTTTTGCTGCGGCCGCGGTCTTCGGCTTGATCGCGATCGCCGGGCTAATCCGCTTTGTGCGCACTCGAACTTACGGGCCCTTCGCCTGGTATCGCGTCGCGCTGGCCGCGTTCGTGATTATCGTCGCGCTCGCGCGCGGCTGAACTCTTCGTGTGCGACTGGGAGACGACTTTGCTGAGACGCGCGCCCCATCGTCGCGTGACGACGGTGACGCGCGCCGCCGCCAACCTTACTTCACCGGGGTTCGATTATCCCCGTCATACGTGAATAGCTGTCCGCCCTCATCGCGGGTTTTTTTATGCGTGCCGTCACAGAACGGCTTGTTCTTGGAAAGTCCGCACCCGCAAATCCAGGCGGGCAGCTCCGTACCCTCGGGAACCTGGTAAGGTCCGGTTTCGTCATGCTTAACCAATCGCGCCATTTCTTGATCCTCCGAATGATTTTGATCGCGGGCCGCTACTGGCCTGCGCCGCAGCCGCACCCTGCACCGCAGTCGCAATAAAAGACCAGCAACGGCCGAGAGTCAAACACCCGCCACGAGGCGCGTTACGCGAGCGGCTGATGAGTCGCCTCGGCCGCTTCAAACGGCGACACTCGGCTGGCGTCGATTCCGGTAACTAACAGCGCCACCCCGGCGATCGCGATGAGAACGCCGGCGACTTCGCGAGGGCCCGGGCGCTCGCCCAAAAAAATAATCGCGAAACCCATCGAGAGAAGCGGCACGCCTGGGATCACCAGGGCGGTCGTCCACGCCAGCGAGAGGCGGCTGATCGCGCCATACCAGCTCAGCGATCCGATGAAATAGACGACGGCGCCCGTGAAGGATCCGGCCAGCAGAACCTCGACTTCAACCGACTGCGTGAAGGCGCCGCGATGCGCGACGAGCACGATCACAAACAGGACCAGCGCCGAATAGATGTAGCGGGCGCCCGCCATGCACAATGGTCGTAGCGGCGGCATCAGCCGGAGCGCTAGGACGTGCGAGCTCTGCCAGAAGAGCGGCGTCAGGATCACCATTGCGGCGGCATAAAACGGACTGAACACGCGACTCGCACCGAAGACCGAACCGATCCCGCCGAGGATTGTCGCCGTGGCGAAGATTTGCCGGCCTGACGGGCGCTCGCGCAGAAAAAGCATCGCCAACACGAGCGAATAGATCGGCTCGCTCTCGAGCAGGAGCACGCCCGCGATCGCGTCGATCCGTCGCAGCCCGTAGATCAATAGGAGCGCGGTGGCGAGCGTGCCGGTCATCGAGACCACGAAAAGCCGCGGCGCATAATCACGGCGCATCAGCACTTTGATTTCGCCGGTGTAGCCGAGCACGCTCGCCGCGACGACCGCCGCCGCCCCGACCGCGATGGTCGCGAAAATCAGCGGGTCCGTCTTCAAAGCCCCGTAACGCAGCGCGACGGGTTGCAGCGCCGCGACGATCGTAGTGACGATCGCCATCGCCAGGCCGACGCCGCGACGGTGCGCAGTAGATGCATGCATGAGCCGACTGGAGGGGTTCGCCGCGGGGTCAGTCATCATGGCGCGTGGCGCTAATGCTGCATCGGCGCCGTCGCGCCGCTATCGTAGTCGCCGGCAACCGTATTGAAAACCTCCGCGGCGAGGACGGCGACCAACCGGCGCGCCAAAAGAAAGATGGAAGTCGAAACAGCATCATCCCAGTCCGTGCAGAGCCCGGCGCCGCTGCACGCGAAGCGCACTGGGCTGCTCGACGCGCTCGCATCGCCGCGCCGTGCGCTTCCGCTGATCACGATCGTCGGCGCCCTGCTCTTTCTCCTCAATCTCGGCGGCTATCCCCTCTACACCAAGGGCGAGCCGCGGGAGGCGGTGACCGTCTTCGACATTGTCAATGGCGGCGGCGTGATCCTGCCGATGCGCGCCGGCGTCGAGCTTCCGTCGAAGCCGCTCCTGATGCACTGGCTGGCGGCGATCATCTCGGTGCTGGCGGGCGGCGTCGGCGAGTGGACGGTGCGGCTTCCTTCGGCGTTGTGCGCGATCGCCGCGATGCTCGCCTGTTATCTCTACGTGCGCCGGCTGTTCGAGGCGCGCGCCGCGCTCTTCGCGGCTCTGATCCTCGCTACGACATTTCAATTCGTGCAGGCCGGGCGCGGCGCGCGCGTCGATATGACGCTGAGCTTTTTCATGGCGATCGCTTTCTTCGAGTTCCTGGCGATCGCCGAGGGGCTCAGCAACCGCACTACTCTCCTCTATCTCGCGCTCGCGCTTGCGATCCTGACCAAAGGCCCGATCGGCGCGGCACTGCCGATCCTGGTCGCGATCATCTGGGTCGCGATCTATCGCCGCTGGCAGTTGATTCCACGCCTTCACCTTACGCGCGGAGCGGCGATCGTCGCGCTGCTCGGCGGCGGATGGTACCTCGCGGCGATCCTGGCCGGCGGGGGCGCCTTCATACGCAAGCAGATCCTCGCCGAAAATCTTTATCGATTAATTCCGCACGGCGCCGGGCACGCCGCCCACGCCCATCCCTTTTACTACGAAGAAGGGGCGCTGCTCGCGGGTCTGATGCCGTGGACCCCCGTCGCACTAATCGTGATGCTTCAATTCATCCGCGCCAAGCGCGGCGCAGCGAATTCGAGCAGGCCGCCTGCCGTCGAAGAGCAAAGCCCGAAGAGCGTCTGCGAGGCGAATGATAAAGTCGGTCGGAGCGATTCGCGCCTCGGCTATCTCGTCGTCTGGACGTTGACTGTTTTGCTTTTTTACAACCTGCCGCAAAGCAAGCGCGGTGTTTACCTGCTCGCGCTCTATCCCGCGATTAGCGCCCTAGTCGCTATCTTCCTTTGCGATGCGATCGCGGCCGGCGACCCAATGCCGCGGCTTACCGCACTCCTATCGCGCGCCTACGGTGGAATCCTGGTGGCCACCGGGCTCGGCGCAGCGCTCAGCCTGGCGACGCTCTTTCTCTGGCCCGGACGCACCAACTCAGTATTGCGGATGTTCGGGATTCTCGTGCCGGAGTTGACGGGTCGGATTGCTGCCCAGGCTCATGCGTGGCCGCTCGCCACAATTGCACTCCCGATCGCAATCGCTGCCGCAGGAGCATATCTCTTACGCACGCGTCCACGGATCGAGTCGCTGATCACCACACTCCTGGTTGGGCAGGTGGGCGTCGTACTCGCGATCAATCTCGTGATCGAACCCGCGATCGCGCAAACGCTCGCGCTCAAACAATTCGCGGCCGACACGCGAAAATTCGCCGCCGGCAGCGCAGTCGGCTACTTCGGCAATCTCGACTATGGCTTCGCCTTCTACAACGGCCGCGATTTGCAGCTCACGACGCCGCTCGACGCGAGCGGGCCTGCCCTCGTCGTCAGCCCCGAAGATGACTGGAGACTCGTACCGCCGCGGCTCAGCGTCAAGTATCGCGTGATACTGCGCAGCAATCCGACCGACCTCGACGGCAGCGGCCGGATGCTCCTGGTGCAACGCATCGCGGCGCCCGGCGTCCCGGAGACGCCGCCCTCACCGCGCATCCATCCCTAGGCCGCGCGCTGAATTGACTCGTCGGCAAAGCTCCTCAGGACAGCTTTGCCTTGCGCAGCTCGGAGACCGCGGCGGTCAGCCGCGGCAGGATTTCGCCGGTCGCTCCGCGCAGGCTGAAGTCGCACAGCGGCGTGATCTCCGATTCGTAGAGATTTGCTTCAATCAGTACGCCCCCGTGCTGCTTGACCTCGAGCGCGAAGCCCGCCGCCGGATAGACCGTCGCCGAGGTGCCGGCGACGAGTGCGAGATCGGCGCGCGCCGAATGCTCTATACAATCCGCCAGCACGTCGCGCGGAATCGGCTCGCCGAACGCCACCGTATCGGCCTTGAGCAGGCCTTCGCATCGCGGACAGGCGGGCGGCAGGTGCTCGAGGCTGATCTGTTCCGCGGCAAAGCGATTGTTGCACTCGATACAGCGGATCAGCTTCCAGTTGCCGTGAATCTCGGCGAGCGCTTGCTGGCCGGCCTGCCGATGGAGATCATCGACGTTTTGCGTAATCAGAAAACGCAGCGCGCCAAGCGCTTCCAATTCCGCCATCGCGATATGGCCCGGATTGGGTCTGGCCACTTTGAGCGGCCCCCACAGCTCGTCATTCTGCCGCCGGAGCCGTTCCTCCCAACCCTTTTTCGGATCGTTGAGGAAGATTTGATAGCCGTTCATCGGCGGCTCGCCGTGCTTGGTCCACAGACCGCCCGGTCCGCGAAACGGCGGAATCCCGCTCTCAACTGAAATCCCGGCCCCGGTCAGCGCGATCGGGTAGTCGGCGTCCAGCATTGCTCGCGCCGCTTCAAGCAGTTCACGATCGGTGGCCTTCGCTACTGTTTGCGCCATGAAGAATTCGTATCACAACTATTACAGGATTATGTATCCCTCTCTCTCAACGCCGCAGTGGTTTGACGCTCGCCCCGCCCCGCGCTACTCAAGCTCCTATGACGAAGAGCTCGCCTGTCCGGATTGTCGAAATCAACGATCGTGCTGCGATGGAGCAGGCGTGGGCGCTGCGCCGAGTCGTCTTTATTGAGGAACAGCAGATCCCAGAGGACATCGAAATGGACGCGGACGATGCGCACGCGTTCCATGTCCTCGCGTTCGAGGGTGATACGCCCGTCGGATGCGGCCGCATGGTCACGCATAGCAATCAGGTCAAGATTGGCCGGATGGCGGTGCTGAAAGCGCGGCGCGGTGAAGGCATCGGGCGCCAGCTCCTCGAATATCTGATCGAGGCGGCGCGGCGGCGCAAGTTCCGCACGGCGCTCCTTCATGCGCAGCTCCACGCTGAGGGTTTTTATCTCAAGAATGGGTTTCTCCCCGTGGGCGAGATTTTCGACGAGGCCGGCATTGCTCATCGCGCGATGACGCGCGAGCTCTAGCTGAAACTGGGCGACGTCCGACGATTCGCCCGTTACGTCCGGCGTAACCAGAGGATCCCGATAATCACCATCGCGACCGCGCCGAGCCGCGACGGCGAACAGCTCTCGCCCAGGACAAAGACGCTGAGCGCGAGCGCGGCCACGGCCTCCAGTCCCAGGACCAGAATGTAAGCGACGCCGAGATCGGCACGTCGCATCCCGAGCGCCTGCAATCCCGCCCCGAGCGCAAACAGGATGAACAGCAGCGCCGTGGGCAGCGGCCGCGACAGTCCGTCAGAAAGCTTCATGCAGAGCCCGCCGAGCGCATAGACCATAGCCGCCGTAATCAATTGTGCGAAGGCAAAATTCATAGGCGTCGCGGCGAGCCTCCGAGTAGGCCAAAAAAAACGGTGGCATCGACCATGCCACCGTTTCGATTGAGCAAAATTGAGTAATGCGTGCGGTCTTAGCTGCCGATCACAAACGCGCAACTGGTCGTGCCGCTGCCGCCGATATTAAGCATCGCGAAGGTCTTCGCGCCGTCCACCTGATAGTCGCCCGCCGTGCCGGTCACCTGCCGATAACAATCGAGCATCTGACGCACCCCGGTCGCGCCGACCGGATGACCCGCGCCGATCAGCCCGCCGCTCGGATTGATCGGCAGCTTCCCACCCATCTCGATTACGCCCTCCGCGATCGCCTTCCACGATTCACCGGGCTGCGTTATTCCGAAATGATCGATCGCCATGTATTCCGAGGTCGTAAAGCAGTCATGCGTCTCGATCCCGTTGACCGCGAATACGGATTTAACTCCGGCGCGCGCGAAGGCGTCGAGTATCGCCTGACGGGTGTGCGGCAGTACGTAGGGGTTATCGCGGCTCTCGGCGACTTTGGCGTCAAATTCCATCCGCGCCGTATGATGGCCCCAGCCGCGAATCTGCGGGATGGTTTCGAGCTTGCGCCCGACCCGTTTCGCATAGCCGGCGGCAAACTCCTCCGACGCCAGGAAAACGATCGCGCAGCCGTCGCTGACCTGCGAGCAGTCGCGCACCTTGATCCGTCCGGCGATCGCCTGGTTGAACTTTTCCCGCTGTTGCGGATCGTTCTCGCTGCGCGGCCAGTTACGCGTCTGCGCCAACGGATTGCGTCGCGCGTTGGCGTAGTTCACGGCCGAGATCTGCGCCAGGTACTCGTCCTTGAGACCGAAGCGCTTGTCATATTCGTCGCCGAGCCGTCCGAACAGGCGCGGGAATGGATATTCCTTGCCCTTGCATTCACGCTCGTACCAGCCCGCGGTGCCGAGGAAATCGCCGCCGGTGGCAGTATCGACGGTTTTCATCTGCTCGAGGCCGACCACCGCCGCGCAGTCGTAGCGCCCGGCCTCGATCTCCGCCGACGCCGCCAAAATCGCCACCGAGCCCGAGGCGCACGCCGCCTCATGACGCGTGGTCGGCAGGCCGGCGAAGGCCGGATCGAGTTCGAGGAAAAATGCCCCGAGCTGTCCCTGCTTCGCATAGAGTTCGGCGGCGAAATTACCGACGTGCGCGGTCTTGATGTCGCGCGGCTCCAGGCCGCTGGAACTGAACGCGGTCGTCGCCGTCTCACGCATCACTTCGACAAAGTGCTGGCCTTCCTTGTTCCAGTTGCGCGCGAAATCGCTCTGCGCTCCTCCTAGAATATAGACCGGTGACTGTCCCATATTACGATTCCTCTCCGTTATGCAATCGACACTTCTGCCGATAAAGATTTTTGACGCAGCTCGCCGACTCACTTGCCCGATCAACGCCGTTGAAACGTGGCGTCAGAGCCGAGGCGCCGCGTCAGCGCTCGTGTTGCGCCAGGCGCGGCCATCCTTGCCGATCATTACATCAGCGGCGGCAGGACCGAAACTGCCGGCAGGATAATCCTGAATCGGGATCGATCGGTCGGCCTGCCATTGATCAAGGATCGACTGGACAAACTGCCACGATTTTTCGACAAAATCGGCGCTGACAAACAAAGTGTGATCGCCCGCCATGACTTCGAGCAGCAACCTCTCATAGGCCTCCGGCGACTGGCCGGAAAACTCGCTCTGATAGCGCAGGTTCATCCGCACCGGCCGCAGCACGACGTCAAGTCCCGGCTGCTTCGCCAGCACTTCAAATGAGAAGCCTTCGTCGGGCTGAATCCTGATCGTCAGGGCGTTGGGCGGCAGCTGCGCGTTGCGATTGAACAGGATGCGCGGGGTGTTCTTGAATTGGACGTAGATCAGGCTTTCGCGTGCAGGCATCCGCTTGCCGGTGCGCAGATAGAACGGCGCCCCGGCCCATCGCCAGTTGTCGATGAAGAGCTTGATCGCGACGAAGGTTTCGGTCTGCGAGTCAGCCGGAATCCCGCTTTCCTTAAGATAGCCGGGCACGACTTTGCCCTCCGCCAGGCCGTCGGTGTAGCGCCCGCGCACCACGAGGTCGCGCGCGCCGCCGGGCGCCAGCGGCCGGATCGCGCGCAGCACGTTGAGCTTCGCATCGCGAATCGCACCGGCGTCGAGCGCGACCGGCGGGTCCATCGCGATCAGCGCCAGCAGTTGCATGATATGGTTTTGCACCATGTCGCGCAGCGCGCCGGCGGGATCGTAGTACATCGCGCGCGCGCCGACGCCCTCGCTCTCCGCCACCGTGATTTGCACATGATCGATATTGCGCGCGCCCCACATGCCCTCGAAGATCGCATTGGCGAAGCGCAGCGCGAGCAGGTTCTGCACCGTCTCCTTGCCGAGGTAGTGGTCGATGCGAAAAATCTGCGATTCGTCAAAATGAGCGTGCAATTCATGGTTGATCGCGAGCGCGCTCTCGAGGTCGTGGCCGATCGGCTTTTCGAGCACCACGCGCGTGAAGTTCTCCGCGCCCGCTTTGGCGATCAGCCCGGCCGCGCCCAGGCGCTCGATACACTCGCGCACTGCCTCGGGCGGTACCGAGAGGTAGTAGATCCGGTTCGGCGGCAGCCCGCGCTTCGCCTCAAGCTGTTCCAGCCGCTCCTTGAGCCGCTGAAAGCCGTCCGCCTGATCGAGACCGGAGACATAGTCGAGGTTCGCAGCGAATTCGTCCCACGACCGCGCCTCGATTTCGACGCGCGAAAAGCGCTTGGCCCATTCCCGCGCATCCCCGCGAAATTTGTCGAGCGCGATCTCGCGGCGGGCGAAGCCGACCACCGCAAAATCGTGCGGGCTTTTCGCGCCGTCGCTTGCGCGCAAATTGTAGAGCGCCGGAATCAGCTTGCGCTTGGCGAGATCCCCGGAGGCGCCGAAGACCACCACGGTACAGGGCTGGGCCGGCTGCGCCGTCGCTATATGGAGCGTTTGTTCCATCGTAAAACTATAGCTGCGCGAGCGGCTCGAAGCACATGAGACTGGCGCGAAAACTACCGGCGGACGGAATCGAAACTCCGCGCAGCTTACTCAGCTCAGGCGCGCTTGATATAATCCGCCGCGCGGGTAGCGCAGCAAAAAACCAACCTGGCCAGCTCACACTTTTAGCAGGATAGATGACCACATCGACGCTTAAACCGCCGCTCGGCGGCAACCCTGCGGCTAGCTCCGGACTGACGGCCTGGGCGCCGCCGATCCTCTGGATCGGCCTGATGTTCGTGCTCTCGACCTCCCTGTTTTCCGCGGCCAATACAGTACGCGTCATCGAGCCGATCCTGCGCTGGATTGCGCCCGCCGCCTCCGCCGCGACTATCGCGATGCTCCATGGCTTCATCCGCAAGACCGCCCATTTTGTCAACTACGGCATCCTGTTCTGGCTGTTGATTCGCGGCCCGATGGCCGGGCGGCCATACGCCGCCCTGGGACTCTGCGTCCTCCAGGCCTTGCTCGACGAGGGCCATCAGGTTTTTGTCCCCGGCCGCACCGCGTCGATCTACGACGTCGCGCTCGATTCCAGCGGCGCGCTCTTCAGCCGCTTTCTCAACGCTGCGATCGCCGAGCCACTGTAGTATTGCTCCAAAGGCGCCTGCCAAAGCGCTTGATAGTCCGCGCGCTTCCTACCGCGCGATGAGATAATAATCGATCGTCGAGACGATTCGGACCTTCTTCTCGAGCGACCCCTGCTCGTCGCCGGCGACGCTGTCACCGCTGGCATCGCGGCCGCTGATCTCGAAGACCCCCTGGCCGGCGCGCCGCAGCAGGCCGAGTCGGCTGTTGGAATCGGCTGCGAACTGCTCCGCGACGGCGCGCGCGCTGCGCGTAGCGTCGGCCAGCATCGCGGGCCGAATATCGTTCAATTTGGTGAAGAAATACTGCGGCGCTTGAGGATAATTCTCACCGAGCACCACCCCCTGCTTGACCAGCTCGCCGCTGTCCTGACTCGCCGTCAGAATCTGGTCAACCTTACTTGAGCGCAGCTTGATTCCGCCCTTGATCAGATAGCGTTGCGCCGGATTCAAAGGGCGGCCCTGGAATTGGCTCGCGAAAGTATCGGTGACCGTGGTGGGCTGCACTTCGATCTCCGCAGCAGCGAAACCGTGTGCGGTCGCGAACGCCGTCACGACCGTCTGATCCTGCTCGATCGCGGCGTTAGCCTCGGCGACTTCCGCGGCAGTCGCAGTGTAGCTTATCGTCCAGGTCCCGAGGTCGGACTTGACCTCGCGCTCCGCCAGCCCTTTGACTGTTACATAGCGCTCGCCCATCCGCGCCGCATAAAAATCCTGCCCGATGAAGTAACCGCCGACGGCGAACCCGGCCCCGATCAGCAGCCCGAGTATCAACGCGCCGGCTGGCGCTAGCGGACGCTTCTCCATTTCGCGCCGCTCTAGCGTGAGCCGGCGCCATTCTCGGCGGCGAGCAGCTCGTGGATCGTCACGAGCTTGACCACCAGGTATGAGCGTTTACCTCGGGGCGTCTGGACTTCGATATCGTCGTCGGGACCCTTGCCGATCAGCGCCTTGCCCAGCGGCGAGGATAACGAGATCCGATTCTGTGCGCCGTCAACTTCCTCCGGCACGACGATCTCGTATTCGTTCCGTGTGCCGCCATCGAGGTCTTCGAGTTCGACCTTGCTGCCCAGGCCCACGGTCTGGCGCGGGATCGAGTCGAGATTGATCATCGAGAGCTCGGCGATCCGCGCCTCGAGGTTGTTGAGCCGCGCGCGCAAAAATTCCTGGCGCTGCTTGGCCATCGCCCATTCTGCGTTTTCAGACAGATCGCCATGCGCGCGCGCGCGTTCGAGCTCTTTCGGCAAATCCACAGTCAGCTCGCGCTTGAGCGTCTCCTGCTCTTTGCGCAGACGTTTAAGTACTGGCAACTCCGCCATTCGACTACCGTCTTCCTTATCCGCTCCCGCCGCGGTGTTTGACCGCGACAGCAGTGCAAATTCACTATGTTGCGCCCGAGCGGCGCGCCTAATCCGCCACGATCGATGTCAGGCTCCGATTCACTCCCACCACACTCTGGATCTTATGCACGATCAGCTCGCCCAGCGCCGAGACGTCGGCCGCCTCCGCAATCGCGATTATGTCATGCGGTCCGGTCACGGCGTGTGCGGCCGACACGCCCGCCACCTCGCGCAACCGATGAGCCACTTCGCGGGCCTTCCCCGCCGAAGTGTCGATTAGAATGAAAGCTTTGACTGCCATTGCGTTTCCCTCCTAATCCGAAGCAACTCGTAGCAGCGGCTAGCGCGCGGGCGCCACCGGCGGTACTGGATTACCCTGCGCGTCGTACGTATAAAATCCGCGCGTCGCTTTACGTCCAAGATATCCGGCGTCGACATATTTCTTCAGCAGCGGGCACGGACGATATTTGTCGTCGCCGAACACCCGATGCATCACCTCCATGATCGCCAAGCAGGTGTCCAGCCCGATGAGGTCCGCCAGTTCGAGCGGCCCCATCGGCTGGTTCGTGCCGAGCTTCATCGCGGTATCGATATCGGTCACGCCGCCAACGCCTTCATACAGCGTATAGATCGCCTCGTTGATCATCGGCAGCAGAATTCGATTGACGATGAAGCCGGGAAAATCCTCCGCGGTCATCGTGCTCTTGCCCAGCCGTTCGGCCAGCGTCCGCGTCGCCTCGTAGGTCTCGGGCGATGTCGCCAGCCCGCGGATAATCTCGACCAGCCGCATCGCCGGCACCGGATTCATGAAATGCATCCCGATAAAACGATCGGCGCGGCTGGTCCGCGCGCCCATCCGGGTGATTGAGATCGAGGAGGTGTTAGACGCGAAAATTACTTCCGGCGGGCAGATCTTGTCGAGTTTCTGGAACAGCGCAATCTTCGCATCTTCCTGCTCGATCACTGCCTCGAGGACGAAATCGACCTTAGTCAAATCTTCGAGCCTGGCCGAGGTGCCGATATTCCGCATTATGCGATCGCGCTCCTCAAGTTTAAGCCGGCCGCGTTGCACCAGACGATCAAGGTTGCGTTCCAGCCCCTGCAGACCGCGGATACAAAGCGCCTCATTGACATCATTGAGAACGACTCTGACGCCCGCCTGCGCCGCCACCTGCGCGACGCCGACCCCCATCTGGCCTGCGCCAATCACGCCCATGCTGCTGATACTCATCCCACCTCCACTATCGCCCGCGGCGGCTCACAATTCGGCTGGGCGCAATCATCTGGTTCCCGCCTTTGACGAAGCTGCTCCTGCCGCCCAGGTACCTTCGCCCGCGCCCCGCGCCGCCGCGCGCCGAATACGCTGCACATCCTCGGGAGATTGACGCCCAGGCATGCCGAGGCCGCGCATCAAAGTATTCGCCATCGTCGATGTAAGCTCATCGCGCAAGGCCGGACGCTCACCGATTTCCGCGTCGAGCACCCGATCCACCTGAATTCGGCTCAATCCTGCCGCCGCGAAGTGATCGACCAAATCGGTCCATCCCACCCGGCCGGCCTCGCGTTCGAGGACTTCGATCACCCGTGCGCACGTCGCACAGATCTTGCGCATGATCCCCGCCCGTTCGCGACAGTATCCGCAACGCATCAGACTTCAGCGCGTCGACTTCAGCGTAACGCTCCGGCCGCGCCGGTCGCCGAAACTGCTCGGGGGCCGCCGGATGACGTGAAAAGCGTCGCAATTCTCCGATGATCCATAAAAACAACGAAGCGGGCGCGGATGCGGCCTCGCTTCGTTTTGCACGCTACTCCGGACGGCAGGTCGCGGCAAGCCGGTGCGATCATCGAAGCAATCAGGCCGCACCCCGCTCACGCGATGCCGCCAGCACTTCGCACAAGTAACCTTCGAACAGCGGTCCGGAACGCTCCCAGGTAAATTCGCGAATGCAGTTCGTTCCGCGCTCGGCGAGGGCGAGCCGCAGAGCATCATCGTCGAGCACCCGGCATAAGTTGTCGAACAGCGCCGCTCGATCCTTTGGCGGACTGAGCAGCGCAGTTTCACCATCGACCGCGTAATCACGTACGCCACCGCAGTCGGTCGAGACCACCGCACAGCCCGACGCCATCGCTTCGGCCGGCGGCAAACCCCAACCCTCGGCGTGACTGGCGCATACATAGATCGAGTGAGTATTGTAAATTTCGCGCGCGAGTTGCTCCTGTCGAGGATTTCTATAATATTTCAACCACCGCGGTAACCCTTCCCGCGGCCGCTCAGCTCCGAACATGCTCAGTCGCAGTGCCGGGTAGCGCTCGTGCAGCCGCTCGAAAACCGCCACCGCATCGATGGTGCCCTTCCACGGCTGACAGCTATAAAATCCGACTACACTCCTCTGCCGCGTCGCCGGCGGCGCCATGATGCGGAAGAGCTGATGATCAACCCCGGGTGGGACGTAGCACATGTCGGTCAGGCCCATTTCATCTCCGAGTGACTGCAGCCACTTTGACCCCATTACTTTATGCATCGGTATCCGCCACGTCGCGTCAACCCGATCGCTTGGGCCGCCCCAGATCTCATAATGCTGAATGAAATAGAATTTTTCGCCCTTGATCGCAGGATACTCAGCGACATATTCCGCGGTGCGCCAAAAAGTCGCGATGACCGCGTCGGCGTCCGGGATATTTTTTTGGTCGAGGCTCTCAACGAAATTCAGCTTCACACGCCGGTCCAGCTCGAGCCACCAGACCAGTGACGCTCCGCGCGCGCTCCGGATAGCCACCGCGAGCCGCCCGCGCTTCCATTCGAGAAATTTCCCGAACCGCTCCCGCAGCGACGCGGACTCAGCTTGCGCGGCGTTGAGCGAGGCTACGGCATATGGAAAAACAATTTCCACCTGGTGTCCGCGCTGCACCAGATAGTTGGCCTGTCGATAAACTACCCGGACGCCGCCGCCGGGAGCGAGCGCCAAACCTGGCAATATAAAGGTGATGCGCATCGCCCGTTCAGCCCCCTACTGAGGCTTCACTTTCGCCACCACAAACCGGCCCGGCAACAGCCGCTGGAGCAGATCGAGGTCGTCGCGATCCCAAAACCTGAGCGCCCACAGCACCACCCACAAAGCCCCCGCATAGAACACCCCAATCGCGATCAGCGCCGCCATGCCCCGCGGCCGCGCAGCAAACCACCACGGCGTGAGCGCGTGGTTGCAGATAATCCAGATGCCGGCGCCCGCGATCGCGATCGCCGCGACCAACCGCCACAGCCACTCGCTCATGACTTCCGTCCAGCTCAGCCCCCGCAATTTGTGAAATAGCCACAGAAAATAGATCGAACCAACCGTCGAGCCGATCAACGTCCCCGCGATCACCCCCATCAGTCCAAAGATCGGCGTCAGCACGATTGTGGCCGCCACATTAACCACCGCCCCCAGCACAGCGTAGTAAGTCTCGACATGCGGCTGGCCCACCGCGCGCACGACCGTTGTCCCGACTCCGGTAAGATTGTTGATCCCGTAGGTTAACAACAACGCCGCCATGATCGCCGTGACCCAGGGATAGTCGCGGCCCATCCAGACCCGCACAATCTGCGGGCCGGCGCCGACCAGCAGCCCGGCGATCGCGCCCGTGCCCAGCGCCAGGTAGCGCGTCGCGCGGATATACATGCGATTCAGTTGACGATCATCCTTGCGTCCGTCGATCGCGGACGCCGCCGGCAGGATTGGCCCCAGCAGCGTCAAGGGCAGATTGCGCGAGAGCAGCGCCAGCCGATTAGCCAGTTCGTAGTATGTAACGCTGGTCAGGCTGACAAAGGCCCCCAGTATGATCCGGTCGGTCTCGAGATTGATTACTGCGGTCAGCATGCTGATCTGCGTCCACAGGCCAAAGCCGAACAGCCGCCGGACCAGTTCACCGTCGAGGCTCAGCGGATTACCGAACGGCCATCCGAACATCCTGCAGACCACAACCAGCCGCACGAGCGTGACGCAGAATAACGCCGCGAAGAGCCCCATCGGAACGGCCAGAATCTGCAAGTGCATGTGCAGCAGGATTACTACCGCAGTCGCGTAGACCACCTGTCCAAAGGTATCGATCCACGCCGCCACGTCGCTGCGCTGCATCGCGACAATGAAGGCGTACAGGATGCCCAACGCATTCTGGGTAACAAAATAGGCCACTGCCAGCAGGAGCAGCAGCGTCGCGAGCGCCTCATTGCGCGGAGCGACCTTCAACCAGCCCACGATATGCGGTCCTGAAAGCGCTGCGAGCGGCAGCAGCAGTGCGCCCAGCCCCAGATAGAACAGCAAGCCGAACGTCATGATTTGTCGAATTTTCCGAGCTTCGCGGTACTCGAGAAATTCCGCGAGATACTTAATGAAACCCGCGCCGATTCCGCAGTCCAGCAGGCCGAAGTAGGTTACCGTCGCACCCATCACCGCCCACAATCCATACTCCTCGGTTCCGGCCGCATGGATCACCAGCGGCAGCACAAAAAAAGCGAGACTCAAGCCGATCAAGCGGTTGATGAGCGAACTCAGCGTGCCCGCGGCCATCCGGCGCGGCGTGATTTCTGCCGGCCCCGAGCTGCGGACGCGTAAACCTGGATTAGCCATTCGGACTGGTCACCACGAAATCACGGCTTGATTAAGACGCTCCGCTAAATCCAGGAAATTTTCAAACGTATGCATGGCCTGCCAGCGAGAACGAGGAGAGATAAGCATCGCCTTCAGCGTCACCCTGTAACCAGATGTTGATTAGATCGTGAAGCCTGAGCGGACAGAGGTAATTCTCGGCGGCTTCTCCCGTTGCTTTCGATAAAGCGCGATAGAGGTCCGGATGCGTCATTAGCCTTTGCACTGCGGCCGCGAGCGACGCCGGCGCAGCGGCCTTGAAGACCAGGGCGTTCTGGTCGCGCACGAGCCGACGCAGGAACATCGGATGATCCGACGCGACCACTGGCGTCCGCGTGCACAGCGCCTCGTAGATCGTAAATGGCAGCCCCTCCGGATACTCATGCCGGCTCGGGACCAGCACCGCGTCGTGTGCTCGCATCATCTCGAGGACTTGGTCGTGGGGCAGCACACCGTGAAAAGTGACCTGTCCGGCTATGGCGTTATTCTCGGACATCGCCTGCAAGCTCAACTCGTCCGCGCCGCCGCCAATAACCGTAAGTGTGCACCCGGGCAACAAATGCAGGGCGCGCAGCGCATCGCCAATCCCTTTCGCCTCTGAGAGCTGACCGACATAAAGCAGCTTGAATGGCGCTCCGGCCGGCGCATCCTTGGGCGCGTAGTCGCGCGGAGAAACGATCGGCGGCCAGTCAAACGGCAGTATCTTATGTGGGTCGACGCCGATGCGGGCCAATTCTTGTGACGCGGCGATGTGGTGGTTGGCAACCCATGAAAAGTGCCGGTCGTTGAGCACTCGCGCCAAGAGCCACTCTTTTAATCGCGCCTTCCACCCTGAGGCGAGGAAGCTGTCGGCGAACAGTGGCAGAGTCCGTACGCGACGGCGCACCGCCCAGTGCAGCACCGAGCGGATCGGAGCAACCAATATGACGTCCGTCGGCTTCATTTCTTCGAGCGCTCGCAGCAGCTCATGGTGGCGGGCCTTTCCGCCCGATGGATAGAGCAGGACGCCGCGGGCCCCGACGCCGTTCGGTAACAACTCGAAAGGATGGTCGCGACTGAATGTGATGACCGTCACCGTGCCGTAACGGGCCGCCAGAAAAGCTACATGATCGACCGAATACTTCTGCGCGTAATAGTTCTCCTTTCCGCCCGCGGCAAATCGATGAACTGCTTCGGCATAGTCGCCGTATTGCACGAATACTATGTGTCGTAACGCAGAATCATGGATGTCGGCAGCCGTACTCATTCTACTCCGCAGCTTCGTAAGAACGCGGTCAACGGGCGGAAAAATCACACCATCACCCGCGCGAAGCGAAATGCTGCTACTCGACGAGCAACAGGTTCTCGCTCGATAGTAGTGGAGTGAACGGCGCGGGCATTCGCGAGTAATAACCCCTCACTCCAGCCGATCACCAAGTACAGCAAGGGCTGGGTTTGCGCGCCCAGCCAGACGGTCGAAATCGAAACTGCGATCATGACAATCGTGCCTAGCAGACTGACGCCAAGCAACATGGCGCCCCCGCCTCTTTGCTGGAATAGGGCAAATCTCAACAGACGCACGATCATCCAGACCAGCAGACCGACGAAAACGGCGAGGGTGTAAATTCCCTGGTCGAGTGCTACCAGCAGGTACTGGTTGTCGATCGAGTCAAGGTTGTCCACTCGCGGAAAAAGAGATGAGCCCCAGCCCCAGGTTGGACGCTCTTCCACGATCGCGACGTACTTCTGCAGCAGCTCGTAACGATATGCGGCAGTGGCCTGAGTGTCGGTCGCGGCGGTCAGGCGATCTACCGATGCATACGACTTGAAGGCCGAATTGACCGGGCCCCCAATCATGATTGCCACGGCCAGCGTCACCGCCAACGCCACGAGCCGGCGGCGCGCCCGCACGAGAACTACACAGATACCGCCGGCCGCCGCGCCCACCCAGGGTCCGCGTGAGACCGTCATGATACTGCCCAGCACAATCAGAATCTCGCAAAAGCGCGTCTTGCTGATCGGCAGACATGGCACCCGGCCCGGCCAATTCCCACTCCATTCGAGCCAGCGCGTCAAGCGGTAAGCGCCCGCAAAGAGTATTCCGGCGAGGATCGGTTGGGTCCACGGCCCTTGAATACGCGCGTAGGCGTATCGAAACAGTTGCGCGGTTATCGATCGCCCCGGAAAGAGCGGGATGATTACCCGCTCGAAGAGATCGACTCCCATTCTGAATTCATAAACGGAGACGATCGCCACCACCGTCGCGCAGATCGCAAAGCGCTTCGCGAACGCGGCGCCCAAGAGCTCGCGCTCGAACAGGCCTTTAGCCAGCATATACGGCAGCGCCGTGGTACAGAAAAGATTGAGCGCGAGGTTGCGCGCGTGCGCGGCATCTCGATTGATGCCTTCGGAGATAGTCGTCAGCACGATCAGCGCCACAACCAGGAAATCCGCAAGGCTCCAACGCCACTCCCGGCCCCGCTTTATAATGAAAAACACCGCGATTGGCAGGATCGCGCTTTCCGACAACGTCAAATGGCCGCTGAAGGGCCAGCGTAGCTCATCCGGCAGCAACAGCAGGACCGGTAGGTATACGGCGATCAGCGCATAGCTCGGACCGCGCCTGAGACAGACGATCAGCGCAACCAGGGCCGGCAGGACTGCGAGTAGGGACATTACCGCCGTCCTTCCGCCGCCGTCTTGTACTCGATCAACTCGGAGCCCCGCCCCAGCCATCGATCCAGCCGATATTTGAGTTGACCGACGAAGATCGGCACTTGCCCCAAATGCGAATGAATCCCGTAGAGCAGGCGAGTCGCGAGCTCCGGCACGCGCCCGCGCACGTGCGCGGCAGTCCGCAACACCAGCAACATGATGATCACGGCGCCCGCTAAAATCGGCGCGATGGAGCCCGTCACGAGCGCCAGCAGCACCATGCCGATCGTCAGCCCCATCATTGCCGGCGCGTGAATCAGGTTACGCCGCGCGGGCCGCTCCCACAGTGGCGAAGCCGTACCGCGAAAACGCGCCGAGACTTCGGCATAGGCATAGCCGGTGCGCACCGCCCGCCGCCAATACTGACCGAACCTCGTGATCGCCAAGTCGTGGCCTACCATCGGGCGATCCAGATGCACGATGCGGTAGCCGCGCGCGCGAATCCGCCAGCATAGCTCCGGCTCCTCGCCGGCGATCAAACCCTCGTCGTAACCGTTCAGTCCGCTCAGTACTTCGCGGCGCATAAGCGCGTCGCCGCCACAGTACTCAACGAGCCCCGGGGGCACGATCCAATCAAGATCGAGCACGCGATTGTAAATCGATTGATGCGCCGCCATCTCGCGCCGATTGCCGAAGACTACGGCTACCTCAGGATCAGCGAACTGCGGCAATGCCGCCTCGACAAAGTCGGGCGCGAGCACCGTATCACCGTCAAGAAACAGCACAATCGGCGCCGACGATGCCTGCCAGCCGGCATTGCGTCCAATCGCCGCGCGCGGTCGTGGCGGCGTAACGCTGATTACCCGCGCCCCCAGCCGGGCCGCCAATTCCCGGCTGTTATCGGTCGACGCGGAGTCGACGTAAATGATTTCCGTCGCCAGCAGCGACTCACGCACGGGCGTAAGTGATTGGATACATCGCTCCAGCCGCTCACCCTCGTTGCGGCCGATAATCACTACGGAGAGTGAGGGCACCATCGACGCCGAAATGCCGCCGGATTCCGCCATCGTCACACCGGCAGCCATCCGACCGCGCTCGGCGGCAGCTGGTCGGTTTCACCGTTCGGAAAAAAAGTGTTGAGCACCGCGCCGACCACCGGCGGCGCCAGCCGCTCGATTTCCCGCGCCGCCGCCAGAACGTCACGTACTTCATCGCGGCCGCCGCGCACCACCAGGATGGCCCCTGCTGGCATCTGCATCAATAATACGGCATCGGCTGAGGTCAGCAGCGGCGGCGCATCGAGCAGCACGATGTCGTGCGTCTGCATTGCGCGCTCAACGCTCTCTTTCACACACTCGAGCGCCAGACCTCCGCTGCCGCTATGATGGCAGATCGTGAAACGCCCAGGCGCCTCCTCCGCCGCCGTAACTAACGCATGCCGGTTGCCCTCGAGTGATCCGGTGCGCGCAATATGCCTGGTCATATCGCCGGTTGGGCGGACCACTCGCGCGCCATCGCGCAATTTGCGCCGTTCGTCAGAGCCGTCTACGAGCTGCTGATCGGCCGGGATCGGTGCACTCTCAATCGTGGCTGCGCGCACGCCGAGATCACTCAGTTCCTGGGCCAGCGCCAAAGCCAGGGTCGTGGTGCCGGCGCCTTCCTGGACCGGCGTCATCACGTATGCGCGCACACCCGATGTGCGCCGCTCGCGCAAAATGCCCAAAGCGACCCGGCGCAGCCCCTCGCGGCCCATCCGGCCCCCGCCAAGCTGCACCGCTCCCAACGGCGGAAACCCGAGGATGCCCTCGAGCTCCGCCGCAGCGCGAATCCGCGGATCGATTAAATCCAGACCCGTCGGCACCCCAACGGCCAGCGCCAGCGCGATAAAAGTGAACAGTATGAAGATTTTCCGGCGCCTGCCCTTGAGCGGAAGATCGGGCTGCATCGCTGCCGATTCCAGGCTGACAAACCCGGGCGCGCGGCTTTGTAAGCGCAACAGGCTTGCCTGATCCGCCACGTCCTGCAGCTCTTTGCGCTCGCGCTCGATCTTGTCATGCACTGCGACGGCTTGCGCGTATTTGACCCCAAACGCCGCGGCGTTCGCGCGCAGCCCGTCGAGATCCTTCTGGATACCCTCTTCCGTGCGTCGGGCTTGATCCAGGTTCGCCTTGGCCTGCGACAGCGTTACGCCGGATTTGTCGCCCTCGCTCGCCTGCACCGAGCTGCGGATTTTGGCCAGCGACGCCTGATCGAGTTTCTTCAGCTCCTCGTCAATACTGGCGATCTTCTGGGCCAGCGCTGGCCGCGCCGGATGATTGCGCCCCAGCCCCTCGAGCTCGACCGACGCCGCTTCGCGCTGCTGCATCAACTGTTGCTTGGCGGTCGCAGTCTCAGTGTCGTTGGTCAGCAGTTCCTGCGCTTTCGAATCGATTTCGAGAGCCTTGATATGCTCTTGTGAGGACTCGAGCGCCGCCACCCGCGCCTCGCTGGCCAACGCCGCCCGATGAGCCCGCGCCAGCGCAGTATTCTCGTCGGCGAGCAGCTTGTCGTACGGGTTGGCTAGGCTGCTCTCGAAGGTTGCTATCTGCAGGCTCTGCGCCAGCTGGTTCAACTGCTCCTGGTCTCCCGCCATCTGCTGCTGGAGCTCGCCCTTGCGGCTGTTGAGCATCTGCACCCCGGTGTCCGCGCCGTTCAATTCCTGGCGCGCCTCGCGTGACAGATAGGTGTTGACCACCGCGTTGACGATCTCGGCCAGGCCCTGCGGATTCGTGTCTTCGAGCGAGACCGAAATGAAATAGCTGTCGGGGATCAATTCGACCTTGATACTCGACATCAGCCGCTCAGCGGCGTGGCGGTCAGTCTCGTGAGGTTCCTGCCACAAGTCGCGCTTCGCACCCAATCCCGCCAGCGCCTGCGATATCGAAGCATACCCCCCGATCTCAAACACCTGCTGCTGGGCGAAGTCGCGATAGCTCTCTTCCGAGGCGTAGCTGTCCTGGGCGCCGGACAGCGGCACCGACGAGCTCGGCGCCACCCGGATAATCGCCTCCGCCACGTATGTCGCGTGACCATAGAGCAGCGCTACGATCAAACCCGCCAACGCCACCCCAACGGCGATACTGCCGGCCAGCCAGCGATGAGCGAGCAGGCTCCGCAGAAAGTCCTGCGAGCGATTCGGCACGACCCACGAGGCTGCCCGTGGCGCCGTGGCGGCGGTTCTCTCCGTCAGCGCGTTCATACCACTACCCCGCCTGGATGCGCGGCTGCGCGCTGCTTGCCGACCACATCAAACGAAACCATCAGAACGCGGCTCCGAGAAACGCCAGCGTAGTGATCGGGTTGATCTGCTGCAGAACGTAACCGAACTTCGCCAGCCCGCTCTTGGGAACGTAGACAATGTCACCCGCCTCGAGCTGATAGTTCGCCTGGCCCTTCTCAACCATTTGCTGCAGATCGATCACCTCCTGCTGTTTTTGGACCGGTCGCTCAAGCACCACCTTGCCGGTCTGCGCCGATTCTGTCGTACCGCCGGCGCGCGTCAGCGCCTCGAGAAAACTCATGTGCGCGGTTAACGGATAGGCCCCCGGACTCTTGACTTCACCCATAACGTAGATGATCTCAGCGTCCGCATCGGGCACATAGACCAGATCATTGCGTTCAAGCGCGATGTTAAGCGAAGCGTCCTGGCCGCGCAGCAGCGGCCGTAGATCGACCCACAGCAGCCGATCGCGGCCGCGTATAATGGCGCAGCGCGTGGCCATGCCGCCGAGGCCGTCCTTGTCACCGCCGGCCCCAGCGCCGGCCTTGGCCAGCGCCGCCAGCAGGGTAGGCTGCTCGCTGAAGCGCTGGGCGCCCGGATGAGCCACGTTGCCGAGAACCAAGATCTGATTACCGTTGTAGCTGTCGATCGTCAGGGAAGCGACGCTCAGCACGTATATCTCGCGCAGCGCCTGCGTCAGCTTTGCGCCAGCATCGTCGGCGCTCAAGTCGGAAATTCTAACCGAACCGACGAAGGGCAACTGAATATCGCCATCGGGCCCGATTACATGTTTGCCCGAAAGTTCAGGATGGCCCCAGACTGTTACGGTTATCACATCGCCCGGGCCCAGCGTGTAGCGGCCGGGCGGCGGCGGCAGCTCGTTCGATTCGTCCGTCGCGCCGGCCGCCTCCGGCGCCGGCGATGGCATTGCCGCGACGAACGCATCCCGACTTTGCGCGCCCGGGGTTTCCAGTGGCGCCGCCGGCGCGGATGCGAGATTCGGCGGACTGGCCGAGGGCGCGCAACCCAGCAGCAGTAGTGCGACAACGCCCGCGGCAGCCGCGCGCACCCACCCCCGCGGCCCTTGCCGGTCGCGCATGTTCATGGCCGCAAGCCGTCCTCAGCGCCGCGATGCCCTTCGCTTGATTCAGCCGCGTGCGATACGACTTCGCGCAACCTGTGCTCAAGCTTGCGCGCCACCTTGTCGCCCGCCGCGTCGCTGAAAATGCGCAAATGGTCCCGCGCCTCCACTGTGCAGACCTCGAAGTCTCCGGTGATTACCGAGCCCCATCCGTATATGCGATCGCGATAGCGTCCCGAGAGCCGATCACTCGGCAGCTTGAAGAACAGCACAGGTCCATCGTAGGGCTGCGGCCGGTACCGGCGCGCCGCCTGGATACGCATCTCAAAACCTACAGGCGCAAGAGTCACAGCTGGCGCCTGACGCCGCCCCAAACGCGCCAGGCCCTTCAAGGCGCGGCGCATCCCGACGAGTCCGCAACCGATGAGGTAGCCGGGCCATCCGCGGCGCGGGCGTTGCCTGAGCTGCGCGCAGTGAAAATCGAGGCTCTCCAAGAGTCGCGCCCGCGCCATTCCCAGCCTCGATGCATCACGCGTGTAGGCGGGATTGGCGATATCGAACAGGACCAGCAACGCCACTTCATGCCCCAGCGCCGTCAACCGTTGCGCGACCTCATAGGCCAGGATGCCGCCCGCGCTATACCCGCCGAGCATATAAGGCCCCGCCGGTTGAGTCGCCAAAATCGTACTGACGTGCTCGCTTACCTCTTCGTCCAGATCGTAGTTTCCCGACAGCGCCTTGTCGTCGTCGCCGATCAGATTCAGGATCGGATGGTCTGCGTCCACCTTGCGCGCGACCTCGACAAAGCCCGAATAGGCATTGACGATGAAAAAGGGCGTCCCGCGGCCGCGCGGCTGCAGCGCGAGCACGCGGCTGCCTTCAAGCGCCTGCGGCGCCTCCAGCTCCCGCGCCAGCCGCGCGGGCGTCGAGGACCGAATCACCACCGCCAGCGGCAGCTTGCGCCCGAGCGCGGAGTTGACCTTGGCCATCAGCCGCGCCGCCTGGATCGAGTTGCCGCCCAGCTCGAAAAAATCGTCCTCCTGACCCACCGGATGGATCCCCAGAACCTCCTCCCACAACGGGATCAGACAGGCAATCGTCGCCGTGAATCCGACCGGTATATCATCGACGCGCGTCGCCCGCTGCGCCGCCACCGCCGGGCGCGGCGCAACTTCGCTCGCAGCCGCGGCTTCGATCTCAGGCCCGACACGGCGTTGCGCGGCCTCCGCGCCGGCCCACGATAGTTCCGAAATCCGCCGCTCCGGCGCCTTCACGATCGTCTCCAGCAGCCAGCGGAAGCGCTCGAGCATCAACTGCACGGTCGCCGCTTCGTAAAGATCGGTGTTGAACTCGCACGAGACCCGCCAACCCTCCTCGCGTCCCACCATGAAGAAGTTCAGATCATAGAGCGCCCCCGCCGACGTCGACGGCACATCGATAATCCGCGCTTGCCCCAACGGTTGTTCCCGAATGAAGGCGCGCTGAAAAATGAAATTCACCCCAAACAACGGATTGCGGCTCAGATCGCGCTTGGGTTTAAGCAGATCAACCAGTTGCTCAAACGGGGCCTCTTCATTGGCCAGCCCCTCGAGCACCACCCGCCGCGTGCGCCCGAGCAGTTCGCGAAAGCTCGGGTCGCCGCTCACGTCCACCCGCAGCACGATCAGATTGATAAACAGGCCGATCAGATTTTCCAGCTCAAGCGCGTTGCGGCCGGTTACCGGCGTTCCCATCACCACCGTCCCAGCGCCGGTGTAGCGCTGGAGCAAGACGGTGAGGGCCGCCAGCGACGTCATGAACAGCGTAGCCCCGTTGGCGCGCGCCAGTTTCTCGACCGCCTCGCTCAGCGCGCGCGGCAGCAGGAGCGAAACGATCGCGCCGTTCGCGCTCTGCACCGTCGGCCGCGGCCGGTCCGACGGAACTTCGCAACGCGGTAAATCCTTGAGCTGCCGCAGCCAGTAAAGCAATTGCGGACTCGAAACATTGCTGCGTCCGCCCTCCAATTGACGACGGGCATATTCGCGATACTGGAGCGGCGGCGGCGCCAGCGGCGAAGGCTGGTTCGCCGCATAGGCGGTATAGAGTGCCGCCAACTCGTCGACGAACACCCCGATCGACCAGCCGTCTGCCACGATATGATGGACCGTCAGCAGCAGCCAGTGCGTCTGCTCGTCTACACGAATCAGGGTGACGCGAAATAACGGCGCGCGCAGAAGTTCAAACGGCAACTGTGCTTCGCTGCTGCACAACCGTTCAACCTCGGCTTCGCGTTGAGTCGCCGCGGTGTGCGTCAAGTCGATCACCGTCAGAGCCGCTTCGACCTCGGGCTCGACCATTTGGACCGGACTATAGTCTTCCAGTACGAATTTCGTTCTAAGCGACTCATGGCGGCGCACGATCTCCGTGATCGCATGCTCGAGGATCTCAACGTCCAGCGGTCCAATCAGTTTCCAGCGCACCGCGATATTGCAGGCGGACGTGCCCGGCGTTAGCTGATCCAGCAGCCACAATCGCTGTTGCTGCAGCGACAGCACGGTACCCGCAGAGTCGTCCCTAAGAGACGGCATTTTTGCTATCGCCACTGTTCTCTTTGCGCTTCCCGTCAAACGCTGGCCTTACGTTGCCGCAGTCCCCCACATCACTCTACCATAAATGCTTGCATACATATTTGCGGAAGGACAGGATTCGGACTGCTTGGCGCCTGCGTCAGCCCGCGTTACGAAAGACGCGCTGCCGGGCCGCGCGGTACTTCGCGCTGTCGATCGGCGCTTTCTGCATCCTCCGCTTCTCCTGTATTATTTTGCTGGTTTGACCTGACTGTGGATAGTCGTTTTTCTTCAAATCTTCGCCGCCCGCCCGGCGCTGACCACTTTCAGCAGACGATTGAGGCTGAGATCGAGGCTAATGAAGTTCTTCCGACCTCCACTCGCTTTCCTCGAAAAAGCTTGAGACCTGATGCCCCTTTGAATCCGACTGAATCTAATGACCCGCTGACGACCCGTGCGCCCGCCCGCTACGAAGCTTGGGGCGCGCTCGGCCTAATACTGATCGGCGAATTCGTGGCCCTCACTCTGCCCTATGAGTCAGGCGCTGATTTTACCCAGCGCGACCTGATGACTCGGCTGCTCGGTTCCTTTCAGCAAAGCCTGCGGCCGGCCTTCATCACCGGCGTCCTTGCCGCCGCATTCTTCAGTCGGCGCACCCTGCGCGAGGAATTCCAGCGCGCAATTCGCGCGGGCGGTTCACGACGCATCTCGTGGCGCTGGCTGGGTATGCACCTGAGCCTGCTCGCCGCGATGGTCCTCGGAACCATTCATCGGCGCGCCGGGCAGCTCACCTCCATCACCGGATGGGAGGGCTGGCTGACGCTCTGGGCGCTGCTCGCGATGGCTGCTATGGCGGCCTGGTGTTTCACCCTCGCCCCACCGCGCTTCTGGCAGCGCTGGATCGAACGCAGCGGCGTCGCCTTCGCCCTCGGCGGCGCAGTGGGCTTCAGCGCCTTCGCCCTCGGGATGGAGACGCAAAACCTCTGGTGGCCGCTGCAACGCTCTACTTTCGTGATCGTCGTCTTCCTACTGCGGCTGGTTGGACAGAATATCGTGGTAGTGCCCGCCCAACTGATTATCGGCACCTCCACCTTCGCGGTCACGATCGGTTCCGCCTGCTCAGGTATCGAAGGCATCGGCCTGGTCACTATCTTCGTCGCGGCCTACCTGTGGTATTGCCGCCGCGAGTTGCGCTTTCCGCACGCGCTCGCGCTCCTGCCGCTCGGGATTTGCGCGATTTGGCTGCTCAACTGCCTGCGCATCGCCGCCCTGATTTTGGTCGGCAATTGGAACCCAACGGTCGCAATCAAGGGCTTTCACTCCGTTGCCGGCTGGCTCTTCTTTAACCTCGTGATCGGCGGCCTGGTCTGGGCCAGCTCACGTTCCCGATTCTTTTCGCTAACCGCCGAAACCCCGGCCGAGCCCAATCCCGCCGCGCCCTATATCCTCCCGCTGCTCGTGATTATCGCGGCCGCGATGCTCACGCGGGCCTTTTCACCCGGTCTCGAAGGGCTCTTCGCCGCAGGCGCCGGCGCGGGACTGCTGGGGCTGTGGCATTACCGCACGATGCTTCTGCAATGGCGCTGGCGGCCCACATGGCTATCCTTCGTTGCCGGCGCGACCGTCGCCGCTATCTGGCTGGTCTCCGCGCGCACCGTTGCACTCCCTGACCTGATCCTGGCACCGCCCAATCTCTTCGCAGCGCCATTTTCGGCGTGGGTGACCGCCGGGCTGATTGGCGGCGCGCTAGTCGCGCCGGTGGCCGAGGAGCTGGCCTTTCGCGGCTATCTCGCGCGCCGGCTGGTGAGCGCGGATTTCGCGTCCGTGCCGTTTGCTCACTTTTCCTGGATTGGCCTGCTGGGCTCCTCGATTGTCTCCGGAATCGCACACGTGCATTGGCTGCCGGCAACGATCTCCGCCCTGACCCTCGCCATCGTGATGTACCGCTCGGGGCGCCTGACCGATGCGATCGCTGCACACTTGACCGCCAGCGCAATCCTGCTGGCCTATACCCTGACGCTGGTTGCGTAGCGTATGTGATGCGCCGGGAGCAAACTCCAAAGCTATTGCTGGTCTGTTCGGCGGGCGGACATCTGCTCGAACTGCTCGCGCTGCAGCGAGACGTCTGGTCAAAATACGAGCGCGTCTGGGTCACGCTGCGACAGGTCGATTCCACAAGCCTGCTCAAGCACGAGAAGGTCTGGTTCGCCTTTGGTCCAACCAATCGCAACTACCTGAATTTGATCAGAAACCTTTTCTATGCCTGCCGCATCCTGCTGACCGAACGCCCGACCTGCGTAATTAGCTCCGGCGCCGGTATCGCGATTCCCTTTCTCTACCTGAGCCGGCTCTTGTGCATCCGCACGATTTATCTCGAATCCTTTGCGCGCTACCGCGGACTATCGCTCACCGGCCGCATCGTCTATCCGATCGTGCACGACTTCCTGGTGCAGGCGCCCGAAGTCGCCGCGCGCTTTCGCAAGGCGCTCTATCGAGGTTCCGTCTTTTGATCTTCGTCACCGTCGGTACCCATATTCAGCAGTTCAATCGCCTGCTCGAGTTGGTAGACGCCCTGCCGCCGAATATCGAGCGCGTCGTCCAGTATGGTTCCTCGACCTATCAGGTCAAATATGGGTCAGCCCGCCGGTTTATTGAGTTCGACGAGGTCCTGAGCCTGATGTCACGGGCGGAGGTCGTCGTGAGCCACGGCGGTGTAGGATCGATTGTACTCGCGCTGGCCGCGGGCCAGCGCCCGGTCGTTGCTCCGCGGCTCTTCCGCTTCGGCGAACACGTCGATGACCATCAGCTCGAAGTCGCCGAGGCCTTCGCCCGCGCCGGCAAGATCATCCCCTTCATGCCGGGCGACGAACTCGCCGCCCGGATCGCCGAGGCCGGGCGGCAAAAAGCCGCCGCGGCGCCCGGACCCTCACCGGAGCTGATCGAGTTCTTGCATCGCGAGATCGCGCGCTGAGAGCGCAATCAAGCGGCGGACGAGCCGCGGGCGGTGGCCTCCGCAGCCGACCGGCGCGGGATGATCCGCGCCGGCACCCCCACCGCCAAGCTGTTACTTGGCACATCCTTGAGCACGACCGCATTGGCGCCAATCACCACATCGTTCCCGATCGTGATCCCACCGAGAATCTTGGCCCCGGCTCCTATATCGACCCGATTACCGATCTTCGGCGCGGCCTGCACCCCGGTATTTCGCACTCCCGTCGTGACGCCCTGCCGAATGATCACGTCGTCGCCAAAGACCGTATCCCCGTGGATTATGATCGCGCCGAAATGATTGATCTTGAAGCGCCGCCCAATCACCACTTCGCACGGAAACTCGACGCCCGTCAGTATCTTGGCGAAGGTGTACAGGATTTTATAGGTGAACGAGAACGGCATCCGCACCGCGCGATATTTGATCCCATAGCGCCAGCGACCGAAGCGATACACGACCATCACCCACAGCCCGAGCCGCGAAATCTCGCGCTCGTGCATCACCCAGTCTTCGCGCAAATTCTCGAACATTGGCCTTCTCTGCAAAACTTGCCGTCTTCTTACCAAGGCCGCGCCGGCGAGATAGCGCCGCCGCGCGTCTCCCGCCAGGCCTGCTTCATCAGACTTATCGTCACGCGCGATTCGCGCACCTTGTCCGCATCGCGTGAGAGAATCCCATTGCGCCACGCCCGCAGCCGGTTCCACCAGATTTCCAGCGTCGCTACGCCCCACGCGCCGAAAGCTCCATGATGCTTGCGACAGTAAAGTAGTTGACTGCGCATCCGCCACAGCGTCAGTTGCGAACCCGCCTTGGACATCTGTGCACGCTCCACCGTCTTCGACGACTCCCCACCCAGATGCACCACCACGATCTGCGGCCAGTACCAGATCTGATAGCCCGCCGCCTTGATCCGACGGCACAGATCAATCTCTTCAGAATACAGAAAAAACCGCTCGTCAAACCAGCCGACGCGCTCAAGCACTTCGCGCCGGATTATGACAAAGGCCCCTGGCAGCCAATCCGTCGCCGCCGGCTCCAGCGGATCCGCCCAGGTACGATCGGCGCGGCCGAGTATCCGCGAGCGCGGATAACGCGCCGCCAAACCCGAGACCATCAGCAGGTCGTTGAACAGCGACGGGAACATCCGCGCTGACGGCTGCCACGAGTCGTCGCGTCCGACCAGCCGTCCACCGCCGAGCCCGACCTCCGGATGAGCCTCCATCAGTTCGAGCGCGCGGCGAATTGCCTCCGGCCGCGGAAAGGCGTCGGAGTTAAGCAGAATCACGTAGCGGCCGCGCGCCACGCCGAAACCGTGATTGTTGGCTGCAGCAAAACCCAAGTTGGTCGTGCTGCGGATCAGCCGCACCGCGGGAAACTCGGCGGCGACCATCTCCGCCGAACCGTCGCGCGAGGCGTTGTCGACCACGATCGTTTCGTGCGCGAGGTTCGCCGTCTCACGTCCCAACGTCGCCAGACACTCGCGCAACAGCTCCCGCGTGTTGAAGGAGACAATTATGGTCGAAATATCCGGCAATCTATCCGCCCCATTCGGCACGTCCCGCGACGCGACGTCGCCCGCCTGCTCATCAGCAGGATGTTGAAAAAGGGTTTGAGGAGTCATTTTTCACGATCATGATGATAACGGGCAAAGTCAGCCGAGCAAAAAGGGATTGCCGGGCGAGCGGGCCGCGGCAATGAGGCGGAGCTTTGGTTCATGCCGCCGCCGCACAGAGCCCGGCGCTTCTGAGCAGATTATAGGCTGCGGCCACCAGATAGGCATGCAGTTGGATGCGCTCGAGGCCGCGATAACGCGACCGGCGCAGGCCGCCGAGGATCTTTCCCAAACGAAGATAATCCTCGACCCGCTTGCAGATCCGCCGGCTACCGGGTAATCGGTCCTGACGCGCGCGGTCGGCGAGCGCGCAGCCGCCGGGCCGGTTTTCGTTGCCCGCGATATGCGGGGTGACCTTGACGCGCGGCGGGCGGCAACAACTCGCGGGTGTCGCAGCCCCTTGTCGGCACCGAGCCTAAACGGCCGCGTGCTAGGCAACTCGGTCTCCAAAAGCGCCCGCGCAGCTGATGCGCTCGGCGTAGCTGTCGGTCGCTTGGCACAGTTTCGGCAAGGCGGCGAGCAGCTGGCGCAGAGCACCGCGAGCCCAGCTCGCCCCGCAGCAAGTCTTCTTTTTCCTGCCACAGCGGGGTGCAGCGCAGTATGCGGTCAAGATTGCGATCGCGGGTCACCCTCGAGCCAGCCAATCTGCGCGATGATCTCCTTGTCCAGCACCTTTGGCGCCGTGCCGAGCCAGTTGTGTTCGACGAGCATCTTGCCCAAGTCGCGCCGGCGCGACACGCACGCCTTGAGTTCCCGTTCCGCCACCCTAGGTAATCCTCGGGTTGCGGGCGTGGCGGCCCATGCTTCGCTCAGGCCTTTCTCGGACCTCGAATTCAGTGGTCTGCCGCGCCACGTCTCGTCCCATCTTCACCCAACAAATCGGAGATACAAGATCCTGCATTCTTCCCGCTGACGCCGTTAATGAACCAGCCTGACTTGTCAGAGGTTTCTTAGCTGCCCTGCCGTCACTCACGCGCGGTGCGTATCCACGGGGTAATGCGGCCCGCCGCCCGAACGATCGCTGGAGTAACCGCGAGCTTCCAGGCCACGTAAAACGGCGCCGCCGCCAGCGCGGCGAATTCCCGCCGGCCGCCGCCGCCGACGACAATCCCGGCGCATACATGCAGCATCACGAGGGCCAGCGCGCCCAACGCGTAAAGCCGCGCCGGAGAGCCGGGCAAAGCCAGAACTGCGAGCAGAAACGTCACATAGAACGCCAGCGGCAAGAGCAATAAATCGAGCAGCGGCTCCAGCAACAACCAATTCCCGTGAACAACCTCGCGGGCCAGCGCCGGTGCATAATTAACCAACAGGCTCAGCCGCCCGCCTTCCCAGCGCGCGCGCTGGGTGCGCGCGCCCATGCCGCCCGTCGGCATTAATCCCCGCACCGTCGCGTTTTCGATAAAATGCACCCGGCCTCCCGCCCGCACCAACCGCAGATGATATTCCAAATCCTCGACCACCGAGTGCGCGTCGTAGGGCGTCGTCAGCAGCGTCGCTCGGCTCAGCGCAAAGCCATTGCCGAAGATACCGACGGACAGGCCCAGCCGCTCGCGTCCGCGCGGCCGCAGAACATTGAACCCCATCAGCGCGACGTTCATCAGCCGCGCCCGGATCGCCGCCTCCGGATTCAGCGCCAGATAGCGCATCTGCACGCCGTCCGCACCCTTGCGCAGCACGTCAGCCACGGCGGTCAGCGCGTCTCCTTCAAGGACGCTGTCGGCGTCGATCACCAGAACCGCATCGCAGCCCTCGTCGAGCAGCCGGGCGAAGGCGTATTCGAGCGCGAAGCCTTTGCCGCGCCGCGCCGGATCGACTCGCTCAATCACCCGCGCGCCGGCGGCGCGCGCCAAATTTGCGGTGTCGTCGCCACAGTTATCAGCAATCACTACGATTTGCGCTGAAGTCGTCGGCGGCGCCGCGCACGCCGCCACACTGCGGACGCAGTGCCCAATCGACGCGGCTTCATCATGGGCCGGAATCACGACGGCGAGCCGGTCCAGCGTCCGTCGTTCAATCGGCGCCCCAGGCCTTCCCTTGTGCGCCGGCCACAGAGCCGCACTGGTGAGCAGAGCCAACTCGACAGTTCCCGGCAGGGTCAGCAGAACCAGCGCGGCCGCGGCGAGTGCGACAACCCCGTGAATCATATCCTGCCGGCGGCCGGTAGCAGGATTACAAACCCATATGCGGGGATCGTCACGCGCAGCGGCGCCGTGATCGCCGCGCGGGCAATCGTCACGTTATTAGCCAATTCATTGGTGGTAGTTGGAGTTGCCGCCGAAAGCTCAAATGCTTGCGTCGGCGGCGCGCCGGCCGCCGACAAAGTGATCGACAATGTGATCGGACTCGCGTTACCCGAGGTTATCGCCACCGCCCAGTTGCCTTTGCGCAAGAAGGCGGCGGCGTTGAGGCCGCCGGCGCCTGGGCCGCTGGCGCTGACCGGGTAGAAAGCGCCGCCGACGGCGCTGTTGAGCATCTGGAGGGCGAGTCCGGTGGGGCGGAAGCTGGAGCTGGTGGCGAGGTCGCGGGCGATGCCCCAC